>JAURPF010000157.1 GCA_030835325.1 Flavobacteriaceae bacterium
CTATTTGGAAGGCGGTATGGACGCTTGGGTGGCTGCAGAAAAAACAACGGACCAAATTAAGTCTATTTCAGCAGAGGTATTTTATGAAAAAACAAAAGAAAACAAATTAAACATTTTGGATGTTCGAAAAGATGGTGAATATGCCTCGATGCATTTAAATATGGATGGTCTTCAGCATTTTGCATTAGATTACATCAACCATCAAATGAATCAGATTGATGCCAATAAAACGTATTATATCCATTGTGCAGGCGGCTACCGTTCTGTGATTGCTGCATCTATTTTAAAAGCACGTGGATTTCATAATATAATAGATATTTCTGGTGGATTTGCAGCGCTTGAAAAAACAGAAATATCAATGTCTGAATTTGTATGTCCTTCAACGCTCTAACCTTTGAAATAATGAAAACTACTCTTGAAATTCAAAATCTAAAATGTGGCGGATGCGCGCATACGATTATTTCTAAACTCAATGGCTTAAAAGGCATTCAAAATGTAAGTGTAAACATAGAAACGAATACCGTTTCATTTGATAATGAACTCCCAAACGAAATTGAATCTGCTACAACATTATTGTCTCAACTCGGATATCCAGTGGATGGAGAAGCCAATTCAATTGGCAAAAAAGCAAAATCATTTGTAAGCTGTGCGGTAGGACGCATGGCGAAATCTTAAACGATTTCAGCGCTTAATCCTGCTTTTAAGAGTTGACTGCACTGCGGCTCTAACTCCTCGTACACCCCTGTTTTTACCGTACATTTTCCTTTATAATGAACGAGCAAAGAACACTGTTCTGCCTGCTCATAGGTATGCTTACAAACATCAACTAAAGTTTCAATCACATGATCAAAAGTATTGACCTCATCGTTAAATAAAACAATTTCATTCAAATGGACTTCTTCAACTGAAAACTCTACTTCTTTTTTAATTTTTTCTTTTGTACTCATAACTACTTTACGAATTTCAAAGCAACCCAATTGTTTCGTGTTAATGTTTTTTCGAGTTTCAAATTCAGTTGATTGCAGCTTGATTTTATTAACTCGCAATCACTGTCATAAAAACCGCTTAAAAATAATGCACCCTTTTCATTTAAACAAGTATCATATGTACTTAAATCATTCAGTAGAATGTTGCGATTTATATTTGCGATGATGACATCAAATCGTTTTCCTTGAAGTATAGTTGCATCTCCTTCCAAAACATTGATATGGTGACATCCATTTCGAGAGACGTTTTCAAGACTGTTTAAATAACACCAATTATCAATATCAATGGCTTCCAGATAAGTGGCTCCTTTTTTTTCAGCTAAAATAGCGAGCACTCCGGTTCCACATCCCATATCCAAAACAGATTTATTGGTGAAGTCGGAAGCTAAAATATACTGAATCATCATGTGGGTGGTTTCATGATGTCCCGTTCCAAAACTCATTTTAGGCTCAATAACAATGTCATATTCTACATCAAATGGTTCATGAAACGGAGCACGAATGGCACAACGACCTTCTACAACAATAGGGTGAAAATTCTTTTCCCATTCTGCATTCCAATTGGTCTGTGCAATCTCTTCAAACGTATAAGTAATCTTAAATTCTTCAGATTTTAAGATATTAACTTCGTCTAGGATCCTGTCATTCCAATCTTCTTTATGAATATAAGCTATGACCCCATCTGAGGTTTCTACAAAACTTTCAAAGCCAGAAAAGCCAAGTTCAGCAATCAAAATTTCAGTGCCTGGTTGAAGCGGTTCAACTTTAAAAGTGTAGCCTATATAAATAGAATCTGCCAATTTAAAATGCGTTTATAATGGCTATAAATTGTTCTACATCTAATGCTGCACCGCCAATTAAACCGCCGTCAACATCTGTTTTTGAAAAAATTTCTTTTGCGTTTGCTGGCTTTACACTTCCACCATATAAAATAGAAACTTGGTCTGCTAACTCCGCAGAATAGTGGTCCGCAATTGTTTTACGTATAAAGGCATGCATATCTTGTGCTTGCTCTGGGGATGCTGTTTCTCCGGTACCGATTGCCCAAACTGGTTCGTACGCCAATACAATATGCTCCCAAGCTGATGCTGGTAAATGAAATAAAGCATTCTTAATTTGTGCTTCTACAATCGCTTCTTCATTACCTGATTTACGATCTTCCAACTCTTCTCCAAAACAGAATATCGCACGCATCTTATGTGCCAAGGCTGTATCTACTTTCTTAGTTAAAAGCGCATCGGTTTCATTAAAATAAGCACGGCGTTCACTGTGACCTAGAATAACTGTTTTAACCCCTACACTTTTAAGCATCCCAGCACTAACCTCTCCTGTAAAAGCACCATTTTCTGCAAAATGCATGTTTTGAGCAGCCACAATGACTTGACTTCCTTTGACTGAGTTTGAAGATGTTAAAAGACTCGTAAAAGGAGGTGCAATAATAACTTCTGTAGTGGTGTGCTTCAGTTCTTTTAGCAGTTTAGTAACGAATAATTCCGAATCGACATAGTCATTATTCATTTTCCAATTTCCTGCTACAATTTGTTTTCTCATTTTAAATTATTTAATAGTGTTATATCTGTTGTTTTAATGGCTTTAAAAACTTTTATACTGCCTTGTTTATCAATAATCATATAGCGTGGAATCCAATCTAAATCTAAAAATGTGCCCATGGCACCTTTCCAACCAGATTGCATAAAATAATGATCCCCTTTAATTTCTAATCTGTTTATTCCTTTTTTCCATGCTTTCTGTGTTTTGTCCAAAGACAAATACACAAAATCAACTTCGGGATGTTTTTGTTGAAGCTCTTTTACACTGGGCAACCCCTCTAAACAATCCTTACACCAAGAGGCCCATACATCTATAAAAACAGTGTTGCCAAGGTGTTTTTCTAAAATAGTTTTAAACAAAATAGAATCTCCATTAAGTGTTACAAATTCATCGTTTAAAGCAGCCTCTGAAAATTGAGTTTCTACTCGGTTTTGACAACTTAATAGTGTGGTTACAAACAAAAATACTAAAAGACTATTTTTCATTTTGAAGTTTTATTTAGAGGTTGAATTTAATTTTTGGATCTAAGTATGTGTATATAATATCGACTACTATATTAATTATTACAAAAGTAAGGGCAATTATTAAAACAGCCCCCATAATCACGGGTAAATCTAGGGTATTTAGTGCATTTACAATTTCTTTTCCCAAACCATTCCAAGCAAAAATATACTCTACAAACACCGCTCCCGCCAATAGAGATGCAAACCAACCAGAGATGGCAGTGACCACAGGATTGAGGGCGTTTTTCATTGCGTGTTTAATAATAATTTGAAACGCACTCAATCCTTTGGCTCTAGCTGTACGGATATAGTCCTGATTAAACACTTCTAATAAAGAGTTGCGCATCAGTTGTGTTACGACAGCCAATGGACGAATTCCAAGAACCAAAGCAGGTAATATTAAGTTTTTTAGTTTTAATTGATAAACTTCTCCGAAATCATCCAATTCATAAAGGTTCCCGGACATTTCTAACCCTGTATAGTGGTGTAATAAAAACCCGAAAATCCAAGCGGCTAAAATTGCACTAAAAAAAGAAGGTAAACTCATTCCAAATGTACTAAGCACCAAAATTGATTTGTCCACCCAATGGTCTTTATATAATGCAGAGAAAACTCCTAAAATGAGTCCTAAAACCAATGCAAAACAAATAGATGAAACCGCCAAAACAATAGTGTTTGGTAGCGTTTCTATAAGAATTTGACTGACTTCTTTGCCTTGTTTTGTGAAGGAAGTTCGAAGGTATGGAAGTTTTACAACAACCGTTTTGTTAGAGGATTTAAACAGAACTTGATAATGATATGAATGTGATTCTAAAAACGTGTAATCATCTGAGGAGTTAGAGTGAAACGATAAGGGTGACAAATCGTTCAAATAGTTTAAGTATTGTGTAAACACAGGCTGATCAAATCCATATTTTTGGTTTACTAGAGCTAGTTGGGTTTGGTCTTCATTTTGACCTAGCATCATTTGCGCAGGATCGCCTGGCAAGACATTAAACAGAAAAAAAATAGTAGTCACAACTCCTAAAAGAGTCCAAAATGAATGCTGTATTTTTTTTAAAATATATCGCCCCAAAAGGTTTAAAGATCTAAGTTTTCAATATCATTCCAGTGCACTTTTTGTTGGACCGTTCCTTGATTTAATTCCAAGACCCCTGGATTGGAACGCACCACTGTTTTAAGCGCTTTTTCGTCGCACAGATAAAACTCAAAACCAAAATCGTAGGTTTTATTTATGTTGGCAATTGTATTCTTACCTGAAGCACTCAGCCCAATAACAGTGTAACCTTTAGATTGTGCTTTTTGTGATAATACTTTCAGTTTTTGTAATCCTTCTTTTTCGGCAGTGTCCAAATTATAGGACACAATCATGATGAGTTTGTCTACAGCAAGAAAGTCATTGGTCAAATCTTCGTCCTCAGTTTCTATCGAAAAATCTAAAATAGGAGGTTGATAGCCTTCGTCAATAACTTCCGTTTCAACACTCACATACTCCCCATCAATAGTGGGGTATGAACCGTCTGTGATAATTGTTTTTTCTTCACCATCCACATCAAATACCCATGTAAATTCTTGAATGGCTTTGGGCGCATCTTCTGGAGTACTCATATTTTCAATCAAATTATCCCCTATTTTGTAGGCTCTAAAATCAATACTTGGCAAATGCATCAATACATGGTTTCCAAAAGCGAGACTGGATACAAAACTCAGCAGAGCAAAAAGGGTGGTGATAAAAGGACTAAAAATGGGTTTGATGTAGGTTTTTCCAAAAAATAAAATCAATATAAATGCTAATAAAACCACATCCTTTGTAAAACTTTCCCAAGGGGTTAATTTTAAAGCATCACCAAAACACCCACAGTCCTTTACTTTATCAAAATATGCAGAATAAAAGGTCAGAAATGTAAAAAACACAATCATAAGAAGCAAACTCCAAACGGTGAATTTAGGCTTGTATCCTATCAGCAAAAAGACACCAAGGATGACCTCAAAGACAACTACAAAAAGAGAGATGGCGAGCGCATAAGGCTCTAAAAATGGTATGTTTAAAACCTCAGCACTAAAATATTCTTGAAGTTTATAAGAAAATCCTAAAGGGTCATTGAGTTTTATAAACCCCGAAATTATAAATAAAATTCCAACAAAAATACGCGAGAAAGATACTAAGATTTTCATTTTAAGATTCGTTTAAGTGGATTAAAGCAAAGATGGCATAGTTAATCATATCCTGATAGTTGGCATCAATTCCCTCGCTGACAAGGGTGTGACCTGCATTGTCTTCTATTTGTTTGACACGTAATAATTTTTGCAAAATCAAATCCGTTAAAGAACTCACACGCATATCGCGCCATGCCTCTCCGTAATCGTGATTTTTATCTAGCATCAATTGTTTCGTAAAGGCAATTTTATCTTCATACAATCTTACTGCCTCTTCAAAAGATAAGTCAGGCTGCTCTACAACCCCTTTCTCAATTTGAATGAGCGCCATAACACAATAATTAATAATCCCAACAAACTCACTTGCAGCGCCTTCATCTACTTTTTGAACATCATTTTGTTGAAGCCCTCTTATACGCTGAGCTTTAATAAAAATTTGGTCTGTTAACGAAGGTAATCTGAGAATCCGCCATGCGCATCCATAGTCTTTCATTTTTTTACTGAACAGGTCTTGACAGACTTGTACAACGGCATCGTATTCTTTTGAAGTATTTTGCATGAAATAAATCGAATTTTCCGTAAATTTCGCTTAAAATATTCAAAACATCAAGATTTATGGTTTAAAGTTTTAAATCTTGACCAGAACCTTCAACGAAACATTTATATGACTCTCAATTGTAAAGGCCAACTCATTGATCTCAAGACTCCAAAAGTAATGGGAATTTTAAATGTGACTCCCGATTCTTTTTATGATGGTGGACGATTTAAAAACGAGAAAAGTGTTTTAACACAAGTTGAAAAACTACTGGATGAAGGCGCTACTTTTATTGATATCGGCGCTTATAGCTCCCGCCCTGGTGCTGATTTTGTTTCAAAAGAAGAAGAGTTAAAGCGACTTATTCCTATAATAACTTCTGTGGTCAACAATTTTCCCAAGAGTCTTATTTCGGTTGATAGTTTTAGAAGTGATGTCATTAAAACCGCTGTGGAAGCAGGGGCTGCAATGGTGAATGACATTTCTGGAGGGCAACAGGATCCATTGATGTTTGAGACCGTTGGAGCACTCGGCGTGCCTTATATAATGATGCACATGCGAGGCACCCCGAAAACCATGCATCAAATGACAGAGTATTCGGATCTTATAAAAGAGGTCTATACCTATTTTTCTGAACGCATTCAATTGGCACGAACACACCAAATAAAAGACATTATTTTAGATCTTGGATTTGGATTTTCAAAAACTTTAGAACAGAATTTTGAGCTTTTAAAGATGTTGGATTATTTCAAAAACCTGAATCTTCCCATTTTAGCAGGGATTTCTCGAAAATCGATGGTATATAAAACGCTAAACACCAATGCAAACCAAGCACTTAACGGAAGTACAGCCCTTCATATGGTGGCACTTCAAAAAGGCGCAAAACTATTGAGAGTACACGACGTGAAAGAGGCGCTGGAATGTATTCATCTTCATGAGGCGCTTCTAAAATAGCGTTCATTTTATATTTATTATATTTATTAAAATTTTTAGGCCAAGTGGACATATTCAGAGACTTATTAAACTTCAATGCATTAGATATAATCGACATTACTTTAGTTGCATTTTTATTGTATTATGTCTATAAATTAATCAAAGGAACGGTCGCTATCAACATCTTTTTTGGGATTGTTATTTTTTACCTGTTTTATTTATTGGTAGATGTTTTAGAAATGCGCATGCTAAGTAATATTCTGGGTGGTTTTATGAGTGTTGGAATTATAGCCTTAATTGTCGTATTTCAACCCGAAATTCGTAAATTTCTATTAATGATTGGTTCCACAAATTTGAGTAAAAGTGGTTCCTTGATGAAACGATTTAATTTCGTGAAAACGTATAATAAAAATGAATCTGATGCAGAAGTTATTGTAAAGGCCTGCACCAAAATGGGCAG
>JAURPF010000158.1 GCA_030835325.1 Flavobacteriaceae bacterium
AATTCATGACACCTTCATCATCATTAAATACTCTAAGTTGTACAATTTTATTACTCAGCCATTGAATATCTTCCAAGGTGTCTTCACTGACAATACCTAAAAAGACCAATAGCCCTGAAGAAATTTTTCCTTTGATGGTTCCGTCAATCGAGACGTTTGCCTGAGTCACTCTTTGAATTACTGCTTTCATATGGGGTCGTGTACATCAGTTCTATAATTTGCGTCCTCTCCATCCAAAATTTGAATGTACGATTTGTAGCGCGAAGCGGCAATTTCATCAGCCTCAACAGCTTGTTTAACGGCACATTTTGGCTCATGAACATGTTGGCAATTATGAAATTTGCAATTGGATTTTAATTTAAAAAATTCAGGGAAATATTGATCCAGTTCTGCGGCTTCAATGTCAACAACACCAAAACCTTTGATCCCTGGTGTATCGATAATGCGCGCATCAAAACTTAAATCAAACATCTCTGCAAATGTAGTGGTGTGCTGCCCTTGTTGATGAAGTTCTGATATGGCTTTTGTCTTCAAATTTAATGAAGGTTCAATAGCGTTTACCAGAGTCGATTTACCTATGCCTGAGTGCCCAGAAAACATACTTGTTTTGTTCTTCATTTTTATTTTTATTGGCCCTAGATTATCTGCTTTTCTAGCGGATATTTTTAAACATTCGTAACCAACATTTGAATAAATATAAATCAAATCCTCAACAATTTTTTTCGTCTTTTCCTCATAGAGGTCCATTTTATTGAACAACAAAATAGAGGTTATGCCAAAGGCCTCAGCACTTACTAAAAAACGGTCAATAAAACTTGTAAACGTAGGAGGGTTATCTATAGTAATGAGTAAAAATACTTGGTCAATATTACTAGCAATAATGTGTGTTTGCTTAGATAAGTTGACTGATTTTCGAACAATATAGTTTTTTCGTGTTTGAATGGTTTTTATCACTCCAGTTTCTTTATTGTTACTGGTTTCTAAGTCAAAATCTACAACATCCCCAACCGCAATTGGATTTGTGCTTTTGATCCCTTGCATGCGAAATTTACCCTTAATACGACACTCGTAAAAAGAACCCTCTAAGGATTTGACCGTATACCAACTGCCTGTAGATTTATAAACTGTTCCTGTCATACTATAACCTTCGTTATCAACACAAAGAAACAAATTTCTTTTTATTGTGTGTTATAGGATATTTAAGTGTATTAAAAAAGGGTGATTCAACACCCTTTATTTTATGATTTCAAAATTTGTTTTTGATGATTAATTGATTCTTGATGAATTGCCTTAAATAGTTTTAAAATAAACTCTTCGCTTAAATTGTGTTGTTCGCCCTCCAGAACCATTTTACCTAAGATTTCGTTCCAACGTTTACTTTGCAGCACGGCAACATTTTTTTCTTTTTTCAAGGCGCCAATTGCCTCAGCCACTTTCATTCGTTTTCCTAAAGTATCTAACAATTGGTTGTCAGCTACATCAATTTGTGCTCTAAGATTTTGAAGTTCAGAAGTGTAATCAGCTTCAGTTGTGCTTTCCTTTCTGATTTTCAGGTCTTTGGTGTATTGTATAAGCGTTTTTGGAGTAATCTGTTGAGCAGCATCACTCCATGCATTATCAGGGTCATAATGAGTTTCAATCATTAATCCATTAAAATTCAAGTCCAATGCTGTTTGGCATACATCAAATACCATGTCACGCCTTCCTGTAATATGAGAGGGATCATTTATGAGCGGTAAGTCAGGGAATCTAGTTTGCAGCTCAATTGCCAATTGCCATTCTGGATTATTTCTGTATTTCGATTTGTCATATGTCGAAAAACCTCGGTGAATCACCCCTAAATTTTTGATGTTAGCAGAGGACAAACGCTCTACTGCACCAAGCCATAAGGCAAGGTCTGGATTTACTGGGTTTTTGATCAAAACAACCTTATCTGTTCCTTCTAAGGCATCAGCGATTTCTTGAACAATAAAAGGGCTAACTGTTGACCGTGCACCTATCCACAGCAAATCGATATCGTGTTCTAGTGCAAGCTCAACATGTGCTCTGTTTGCCACTTCTGTTGCTGTTTTCAAACCAGTTTCAGCCTTAACTTTCTGGAGCCACTTTAAGCCTAAAGCACCTACCCCTTCAAAGTTTCCGGGTCGGGTCCGTGGTTTCCAAATGCCCGCACGAAAATAACTGACATCAGAATCCTTTAGTTCGTGTGCTATTTTTAATACTTGTTCTTCAGTTTCTGCACTACACGGCCCGGCGATGACTAGAGGGTGTTCAAGTTTCAAATCATCTAACCATGTGCTTAATTCTTTGCTATTTTCCATAGTATTGGTTTTAAGAAATTCCTTTTAAAATTGTTTTTATATGATTAATACTTCTCATTTCGTTACGGACGGATTCAAAATCATCTGATTCCATTAACGCTTTAAAATGGTTTAAGTTTTGAATGTATTCATTGAGTGTTTCAATAACATTATCTTTGTTTTGTTCAAAAATGGGAGCCCACATGTCAGGTGAACTTTTTGCTAAGCGTACAGTCGACTCAAATCCACTGCCTGCCATGTCAAAAATATTAAGTTCATTTTTTTCTTTGTCAATT
>JAURPF010000159.1 GCA_030835325.1 Flavobacteriaceae bacterium
GGCCAAAGCGCCTTTTTCTTCAAGTGTTTTTGCAATCAATGCTACTGTTGAAGCTTTCTGTCCAACGGCAACATAGATACAATATACAGGCTCTCCTGCATCGTAAAATTCTTTTTGATTTAAAATGGTGTCAATACAAACCGCTGTTTTTCCTGTTTGTCGATCTCCAATGACCAACTCACGTTGTCCACGACCTACTGGGATCATGGCATCAATAGATTTAATTCCGGTTTGTAAGGGTTCTGTAACGGGCTCACGGAAAATAACTCCAGGGGCTTTACGCTCTAAAGGCATTTGATAAAGTTTGCCATCTATTGGGCCTTTACCATCAATCGGTGCACCAAGTGTATCAACCACACGACCAACAATTCCTTCCCCAACATTGATTGAAGCAATACGTCCGGTACGCTTTACAGTTGAACCTTCTTTTATTACACTAGAAGCTCCTAAAAGTACGATTCCAACATTGTCTTCTTCAAGGTTTAATACAATCCCTTCAAGACCGCCTTCAAATTGTACAAGTTCACCATACTCTGCATTGGTAAGTCCATATGCACGTACGATCCCATCTCCTACAGTTAATACCGTTCCGACCTCATCCAAGGAAGCTGTTGCTTCGAAACCTGAAAGTTGTTCTTTTAAAATTGCTGATATCTCAGCTGCTTTTACTTCTGCCATCTTAATTTATTTTATACTTCTGATTGAATCTCAGTATAGTTTTAGTTAATTGTAAATTTACGTTTTAACGTATTTAATTGATTCGAAACACTCGCATCGTATTGTTGATCTCCAACTCGTAAAATGAAACCACCAAGGATGTTTTCATCTACAGTGTTGCTAAGTGTTACTTCCTTTGTTGTTAAGGTTTTAAGCTTTGCCATTACTTTGGTTTCTAATTCAGAAGTCATTGGAATAGCCGTGGTTACAAAGGCATTTTCTTTATTGTTAGTTAGATCGTATAGAATCCCAAATTGGGTGGCTACTTGACCTAATATATCGACTCTTTTGTTGGTTACAAGAATATTGAACAGGGATTTACTTTCTGAGCTTACAGAAGGAAATATAGCGTTCAGTACGTCTGCTTTTTCAGATAGTTTTACCACTGGGCTTTTGAGCACTGCCTCCAAGGATGCATTTTCTGCAATTGTTTGACCGATCCGTGTCATATCTGCCTGCACTGCTGCTGCTTGATTGTTATCTGATGCTAAGCTTAATACGGCTTTCGCATATCTTATTGCTGCTCTTGTTCCTGCCATGATTAATTAGTTTAGTGTAGCGTCTTTCAACATTGATTCCACTAATTTTTCTTGTTTTGATTTGTCTGAAAGTTCTTCACGAACCACTGTTTCTGCAATAGAGATTGAAAGTTCGGCAACAACTGATTTTAAATCTGCTATGGCTGCTTTCTTTTCTGTTTCGATCGCGGCTTGTGCATTAGCGACTAATTTATTGGCCTCTTCTTTTGCTTCTGTTTTTGCAGATTCTATCATGCTGTTTTTTAACTCACGGGCTTCTTTGAGCATGGCTTCACGTTCTGCACGTGCTTCTTTTAGAAGCTTTTGGTTATCTGCTTGAAGATTTTCCATCTCCATTTTAGCTTTTTCAGCTAAGTTTAAAGCGTCTTTAATGCCCGCTTCTCTCTCATTGACTGCACTAAGAATTGGACCCCAAGCATATTTTTTTAATAAAAATAGTAATCCAACGAATAAGACCGTTTGCCAAACAAATAATCCTAATGAAAAGTCTTCTAATAATTTTTCCATAATATTTTAAACGATGCTAATTTTTTTTAATTTTTTAATTAAAACAATCTTACAACCAACCGTTGCAAGATTGTTTTTCTTAGGTTGTTTTAGCTTACTGCAAACAAAGCAGCAAACCCAATACCTTCAATTAACGCAGCTGCAATAAGCATAGCTGTTTGAATCTTTCCGTAAGATTCTGGTTGACGTGCGATAGCATCCATTGCGGATCCACCAATTCTACCAATACCTAAACCTACTCCGATTACAACTAAACCTGCACCTACCATTACTGGAATTTCCATAAATATGTATTTAAAAATTAAACATTCAATTCAAGGCTCAAATTAATGAGCGTGTGCTTCATCATGATGGTCGTGCTCTTCTGAAGCAAATCCAAAATATAAAGCGGATAGCATTGTAAAAATATATGCTTGTAACAAGGCTACCAAAATTTCAATAAGTGAAATTGCAAAGGCCAATCCAAAGGATAATGGGCTTCCCAACCAACTTTTAAAAATAAACATTAGACCTATTAAACTCATTAATACAATATGACCTGCTTGCATGTTTGCATACAAACGGATGAGTAATGAGAATGGTTTTATAAAAACCCCTAAAACTTCAATAGGAATTAATATGATATATAGTGGCACTTTTCCATACCAAGGCATAGAGTCCCCTAACGGATCAAAGATGTGTTTCCAATAATCTTTTGTTCCAGTAAAATTTGTAATTAAAAAGGTCATAATTGCCAAAGCCGTTGTGACTGCTATATTGCCTGTGACATTTACTCCTAGTGGAGTTAAACCAAATATATTTAAAAACCAGACAAAAAAGAAAACGGTTAATAAAAACGGCATATAACGCATGTGTTTTTTCTGACCAATATTTGGAATGGCTATATCGTCTCGGATGTAAAGGACAATCGGCTCAAAGAACCGTCCAATACCCGTTGCGATTCCTTTGTTTTGAGCATAGGAACGTGCTAAACCTCTAAACAAGAAAAACATTAAGAGTGCTGTAATTAAAATCATGACGACTCCCTTAGTGATAGACAAATCCAAAGGTTTTAGGTTTGTTGGGTGTTGATGATCGTCATAGTTAATGGTTCCTAACGCATCTGTTTTATAGATTTTATTATGATATAATTTATAAAAGTTTCCATCTACCTCGGCTAGGGTTTCACCATAGTGAAATTTGCTTGAAGCAAATACGACCAATCCGTTATCCCAAAGAATTACTGGCAATGGTGCGCCAATATATTTATGTGATCCGTCTTCAGTAGTGTATGAAAATAAACTAAAGTCGTAAGAGTCCTGTAAGTGATGTTGTATGTAGGCTTTAATTTCCGATTTTTTGTCCGTTTTAGGAGTATCTCCTCCAGCCATAGACAAAAATGGAATTAAAAAAATAAATAATAGACTCGCTTTGAAACTTAATTTGCGCTGCATTGACCTGCTTAATGGTTACTTAAAAATCGCTGCAAAGTTATGGTTTTATATCAAAAACAAAAACAATTTCAGAGTTTATTTTAATCCCAAATCCGCCATGAGAAGTTAAAGTTAAAATCTACATTTTATTCAACCATTTACTTAAGTAAATCGTTTCTAAAATTAAACAAATACTATAGGGTGTGAAAAAGGCAAAAAACTCTAATGTATCAATAGATCCGCTTGCCTTATAACTCCCATAAAAAACAATAAAAAAAACAGCAAATTTAAGAAAACTACTCCCAAGAAATAAAAACCCAATTTGACTGCTGTATTTATCCCTCATAAGAAAGAGTCCATAAAAAATCGCTATCGTCAAAAATGTGTTAATTATATAGGATGCCACAATTTTATTTTCTAACAAGGGGTGCTCATTAATTTGAAGCAGTACTACATGCAAAACGAATGTAAAAGAAAGCACTAAAACTAAGCGGATAGAAAATGATATTACGGGGTGCTTTAGCATGAGAACAAAGGGCTCTTAATATTTGATTCTATTGAGCTGCTTCACAACGACATAAAGCGAAATCGCAACACCCAAAAGTGTACAAATAATTATAAATAATTTTTGGTCAGGAAAAAAACTTTGGTCAAGCCACTTGCCTAAGCGAACAAACAAGTAGATAATCACCCCCATCTGAAGGCCTATTGCCGATAGAATTCCGAATTGTTTAAGCGGATTGTCCACTTTTGGAGTTTTTTTGAGATAAGGCGGTTTCTTCTGGTTCATTTTTCAATTCTTTTACAGAACCTTTCATGAGACAGTTGGCATTAAATGTTGCACCTGGCTCTACAGATAGTTTCCCTATTTGCACTTCTCCTTCTATATGTGCAGACGAACGAAGGTTTAGTGTGTTTGAAACGTTTAACGTTCCTTTTAACTTCCCTTCTATATCTGCATTATCACAGATTAAAACGCCTTCTAAAGCTCCTGTTTTACCGATGACAACTTTCCCTGAAGTCGTCAAAGATCCATTGATAATTCCTTCGATTCGAAAGTCGCCTTCACTTGTTAAATCGCCCGTAAAGGTAGTCCCTTGAGCAATTGTATTTTGTTGAGAAAATGAATTCGAGTTTAATTTTTTGTTTTCTGAAAACATAATTTCGTTTTTAATTAATTGTTTCTAAGTAGGATTCTAAATTCTTATGAATTTGGACCGTTTGATAGTTTTTGGACGAAATTCCAAAAAATGGTCTGGATATTTCTAGATCACTTTTGTCTTTTAAGATCTCTACAAATCCAAATGCACCTTGAACACTTTTTAAACCATGAACGACCACAAATATAGTGTTTGTATTGTAACGATCCTTAGAAACACTCAATTTAAAATAGTCAACATCCTCAATAGCAGTGTTTAGGGTTTCTTCAAACTCCTTAATCTCATCTGTTTCAGACGCCTCAAATTTAAAAATAGTTTTGAAATTGGTTTGAGTTGAGTCCTGAACAAACTCGGCACTTTCAAGTTGAGGAATAACGGTTTCGTACATGCGTGCCGCTTTTTTGCCTTCGATGCTACTTGGATAATTTAATGCAACAAAATTCAAGCCCTCTTTATAGGCTTCAAAGCCAAATAATCGCGCTTTAGCTGTTACTTTTAAAAGCTCTAACTTGGGTAGAATTTGATCGCCATCCAGTCGAATAATCTGTAAATCACAGCCCTCAATAACCTGTTGGTATTCCCCCATCTCAAACTGCGTATATAAATTATTGTAAAGTGTTTCGGGGCTATTTTCGTTATTTGACAGAGCCGACTCTGGGTTTAACAAAACTTCTGCATAGCGAGAATCCGGATGGTTTTCAATAATATCTCTTTTAATAAGTGCCTGCAAACGCTTAAGGTCTAATAATGCATATAATTTGTATAGGTTATATTTTGCTGGCAAAACAAGACGCTCTTCAGGGTTTTGTTTCAACAATTGCTCAAGCTTGTCTTGGGCAAGTTTATACTCTTTAAACTTGTCTTTATAAATAAGACCCAATTGGTAATAGGCAAAATTCCGTTCTTTAGAGATGCTGTCGAGTGCTTTTTGTTGGGTTGGAAGTTGTGCTAAATAATAATCCACTGAGAAACGTTTCTGTTGTTCTGATGCTTCTGCCTTCGCAATTTCATCAGCTTCATTTAAATCGGATTGTGCGGATTTACTAGACCAGCGCCAGTTGGTTTCTAAAGCACGGTCGCCCCATATTCTAATAAATTCATTCTTTCCAAACGCAACGGTTGTTGGATTATAAAAATAAAATGACTTCCCTTTTTTAGTGACTGAATTTTGAGAAGTTGCAAATGAGTTTTCAGAAGATTGAGCTGCTTTTTTTAATGCTTCTGATTTCAAGGTGTCAATATAGGATTGAAAATAGGTTTCTTTTTCTGTGTCAGACATCGCGACTACACTTAAAATACTATCGTTGTCTTTTGCGATAGATTCGTAATAAATAACATCTTCTAGATTGTCTCGTTTGCGTTTAATGGCACGATACGGTTTACTGTTTTCTTTTATTTTTAATAAGGTGCTGTCATAATAAGACCCTGCCAAACTATACTCTGAATAATCAAACTTTAAATCTCCTAAAATTTGGTAATTTCTGGCTGTCAAATAATCGTCTTCGGAATTGGTTCTTAAGGATTTATTGAGATAGGAAATGGCTATCGAATCGGATTGATTCAGAAGTTGATATTGCGCAATTTGATGATAAATTCTATCTAAAAAAGGTCTGTTTTCTCTGTTTGTTTCTAACTCTTCCAAAAGGTCTTGAAGCGCAATTTTGTCTCCATTTTTGGGATCAAAATTTTTTATTTTTTCTAAATGAGCATTAATCATATAAGCTCTAGGGCTTCTCCGATTGAGGGCAATCACCTTATCAAATGCAAGGTTGGCACTGTCTTTTTTGCCTAAAATAGAATAGAGCTGACCTTCAATAAAATGCAAGCGCCCACGTTGTTCGTTGTTTTTGGTAAGCTGCGAAGCCACTTGTAACTGTGTAATTGCACTGTCTAAGGATTTGGTTTTAATGTAGGCTTGGGCTAAGGTTGAAGAAGCTTCTACTATATCGTATTTAGACAACTTCTCGAACTCTATGAGTTTCTTTAAGTTTTGAATCGCAACCTCTTCGTTTTCAAGGCGAAGATTCGTTTTAGCGCGCCAAATTTTGGCTAAATTAATATTGCTACTTGCAGGATATTTGAACAAAATATAATTGAACGCTTCTAATGCAGGGATAAATCGGTTGTCAAAATAACGGGCTTTTCCCAATAACATATAAGCTTCATCAATTTGAGGGTTTTTTTCTTTTCCCTTAATATTCATCCCATGTTTTTGGATGGCTTTTATGGCTTTTACTTCGGCAAGTTCAATACTTGGGTTTTTTGATTTCTTACTTAAAACAAGAGCATCGGTAGTTTGTAAACGCTCAACAGGAAGAATTTCCCAATAGTTGTCTTTGTAGTCGGTAATGACAGCGGTTTTTCCTGATTCCAAGGCAACATTCCCATTAAAGAGAACATTATACTTTGTGTTTACAGAGTGCCAAGAGCGGTTTAGGAATCGATCTTTTTTCCTAGAACAACTTGAAACAGTTGAGAGTATTAGAACCCCAATAATTATATAACTAAAACTATTTTTCAACAGAAACGGGTTTGTTTATTCATAACTCAAAGATGGCACGTTATCGTATGCAAGGACGTAAAAATAATCATCTTTTTGTATAAAACTAATAAAATACAGTGATTTGAGTTAAATTAATCCAAGCATCCATTTTAATTTTGGGGAAGTCTTAACAGATGATTCCCTTAAATCTTTCTTATTTTTGTTTAAAAAAATTTCATGGCTCAATTTCATTCTTTAAAAATAATATCGATTTTAAGACAAACCGACAAAGCGGTGAGTATCTCTTTTGAGGTTCCAACATCCTTAAAAACTGACTTTGCATTTTCGGCTGGTCAATACATTACTTTAAAAACATTGATTGATGCTAAAGAAGTTCGTAGAGATTATTCTCTAAGCTCAAGCCCTCACAGTGAGTTGCTATCAGTGACTGTTAAGGAAATTGAAAACGGAGTGTTTTCTTCCTATGCCAATACACAATTAAAAGTTGGCGACACACTTGAAGTAGGAACTCCTAAGGGACGTTTTGTTTATAATCCAGAAATTGACTCCGAAACTACAATTGTAGCCTTTGCTGCAGGAAGCGGAATTACGCCTATAATGAGTATTGCTCAAACAGTACTAGAAACAAAAACCGACACAAACTTTGTGTTGATTTACGGAAATAAAAGTCGCAAAGAAACTATTTTTTATGATGCAATTTTAAAGCTCCAAACACTTTATAACGATCGTTTTAAGGTGCAGTTTATCTTTAGTGAATCCGATGAAGACCAGGCGTTGTTTGGACGTATTGATAGTGGAAACATTCAGTACATTCTTAAAAATGTTTTTTCTATCCATGACTCTCAAAAGTTTTATTTGTGTGGTCCCGAAGGAATGATCAACTCCGTAAAGACTCTTCTAACAGATAAAGAGGTTGACCCCTCTAAAATTCTATTTGAATTGTTTACAGCTTCTGCTGTGGAATCAACCAGCGTAAGTGCGAACGAAGGTGATTCGAACCTTACGATTTTAGTGGATGAAGAAGAAACGACTTTAGTAATGTCAAAACAACAAACCATTTTAGAAGCCGCTCTTGCAAATGATCTCGATGTTCCGTATTCGTGTCAAGGGGGTGTTTGTAGCAGTTGTATTTGCCGCGTGACTGAGGGGACTGCAACTATGCGACAAAATAATATCTTAACAGACAATGAAGTTGCTGAAGGTTTGGTTTTAAGCTGTCAAGCAGAGCCAACCTCAAGTTCTATTAGGGTTGATTTTGACGATATTTAAATTCTCTCTTTAACCTTTTTTACAATGGTTTCAACTCTAATCGTTTCCATTGCAAACTCATACCCTTTGGGACAGCTGTTTCCGTAAATAGAGGTTGGTATTTTGGGATATTTATCTTTATCTGATAGTATATTATTAGTCACTTTTTGATGAAACGGAGCAAAACCCGCAGAAGGATGAGTAACACCCCAAAGCGTGACTACATTGACTCCGAGCATCGCCGCCATGTGTCCATTACTAGAGTCCATAGAGAGCATCACTTTTAAATTAGAAATAATATCTAATTCTTGTTCCAAACTAAATTTACCAGCGACACAAAATACATTTGAGTATTTAGACGCAATCGCTTCTAGTTGTTTCGTTTCATTTGCACCTCCTCCAAACAATACTACTTTTGACTCTTTTTCGAGTTTAGAAATTACTTGATCCATTTTTGAAATGGAATATGTTTTGGAAGCATAGGCTGCAAAGGGTGCAATTCCAATAACGGAATTAGAAAACCCTCCAAGCTCTTTTGTGATTGCGGTATCTAATAGTTTAGGAGCAGGAAAAGAGGGGGAATCTAGTTCAAACTCAAATCCGAGACTTCTAAAAACATCTGCATAACGTTGTGTTATTGTGCGTAAGGGAGTTTTTGTTTTTCCAGTAATTAATGCTTTTTTTTCGGAGCGCCCTTTATCAATTTGATGAAATTTAATTCCTGATAAAAAGAATTTTAAAACCTTGGTTCGTAATACATTGTGAAGGTCTGCAACCGCTTCTACTTGAGTGTTTCGTAATAATTTTGAGAGTCTATATAAACCCAGAATTCCTTTGTGGGTTGTGTCGAAGTCTGCCGAAAGAACCGTCACCATTTTCAAGTCTCTAAACAACGGTACAAACTGTTTTTTGGTCAATACTGTGATTGCAACCTTGGGGTATGCGTTTGAAAAAGCGGATAATACTGGAACAGTCATTGCAACATCTCCCATGGAAGAGAGTCTTATGACTAGTATGTGTTTGAGATCCGACACGAATATAAATAACTTATTTAATCCCTCTTAAGACGGGGTTTAATTCATCGTCATTATACATTTTCATTTGCTTGTAAACTTTCATGTATTTGTCGCCGTTTGCAATGTCTTCTAACAAATCATCTATTGCTGTGGACAAATCTGTGCGTTGTTCTAAAAGTGTATTTAGTTTTGTTTGACAGCTTTGTTTGTGAGTGTCTGAAGCATCTTCTCGAACCGTTTCGAGCTGCATGTGGTAAATTTTTAAAGCTAAAATGGATAAGCGGTCAATTACCCATGCTGGGCTTTCTGAGTTGATTTTGGCTGTAGGTTTTGCCTGAACGTTTTTGTAAAGGTCTAAAAAATAACTGTCGATAAATTCAACCGTATCAGTACGGTCTTGGTTAGAAGCGTCAATTTTTCGTTTGAGTTTTAAGGCTGCCACTGGATCTATGTGAGGGTCTCTAATAATATCTTCATACGCCCATTGAACGGTATCAATCCAACATTTTCTGTAGAGTAAATGTTCAATGAGAGCGTCGCTTTTGTTGTATTTGTTGTGAAACGGTTGATCTACTGAGTCTAAAACTTTATAAGTAGCTATAACGTCTTGAAAAATGGAATTGGCTTTGATTGAAAACATACTATATGATTTATGTGGCAAATATAAGTGTAATTCTTTAGTTTAGTTTATGAGAGAGAAAATATTCAGCCCCAATTGAATTAGAACAGTAAAAAGCAGCAATCCTATAACAAGATCTGACGACCAACGATATATAATTGTTTCGGAAAAATTTGCTAATATTATAGAGGCAGGCGCAAACGCAAATAAATAATGACTTGAGATTCTGTTGTTTGAGCTTATAAACACAATCGTAATTCCAATAAGAGTTGCTAAAATAATAACGAACATGTTAGAGGTTTTAAGCCTGTTTTTAAAAACCGCTTTTCCAAAGAGGCTCACAATTCCAAATAAAACGACTGCTAGAAATTGTAATGATTTTGTTTCTATAATCGTATTATTAAATGAAATGTTATCAAAACTAAGGGTGGGTAGAAATTCGGAAACACTTGGAAGTGAGTTTTCTGTGAGTAATCGATAACATATCAAAAGAATCGCAACAGCTAAAATCCCACAAAAGGGAACAATCGTATTTTTAATTTGAGTAACGGAATAAATTACCATTCCTGAAAACAAAACCAAAAAAAATAAAATAGCCCAAGGCTCAAAAATAGCCGCCAGACAGATCCACATGGAAGCGTCAAACAGCTTTTTTTTGATGTTTGATTTGGTTTTTAAACTCATAATTCTTCGAAGGGAAAGCACTATAAACAAGTTTGAGACCAGTATGGAATTCACTTCTAAACAAGATGGGATGAGCCCGATAAAGAAACAAAAGTAAAGTGCCGCAAAACCATTATTATAGGTTAAATTATTTTTGGTCACTATAAAAATTAAAGTAAAAAAAGACGCCAATAGAATTAATAGATGTCCTATTTCACTTAGAGTATTTAAGAGGTTTCTTTCGAAACTAACAATAACAAACCGTTGATAAACAAACAAACAAATCAGTACAATTAAGAAAATTATATAGTGAATTGGTTTAGATGTTTTAAAAAAGCTTGTAATCATATAAAGTGTTAACTATATTTGCCGTGTAAATATAAGGTTATTATAAAAATGTCTTGTGAATTTTATAAATCAACAGTGGCATTTTATAATTACGTAACCTAAAAACTCTAAACTAAAGACCCATGAAAGATTTTTTTAACGCCATTCAAGACCTTTTCGAAACTGTATTACTAGCGCCCTTTGATGCTTTAAGAGTTCTTGAGGTAGAAAACTGGTTTGGGGCAAACATTATGACTTGGCTATTTATGAGTATTGGATTGATTGCCTTTGTGTATTGGATGTTACAGTTAAAGTCATTTAGCGACAATGATGAAGAAGATAAAAGCATTTCTTCTCATTCTTACCTATAAATCGAATCCAATATCTTTGCGATAGTTCATCCCTTCAAATTTGATCGAATCTATTGATTTATAAGAAGTCTTTAAAGCCGATTTAAAATCCGGTCCAAAAGATGTGATGGACATGACACGCCCTCCAGATGTTACAATTTTTCCGTCTACATTATTTGCCCCTGCATGGAAGACAATTGAGTTTTCAACTTTCTCTAGACCTGTAATTTCTTTTCCTTTTTCATAGGCTTCAGGATAGCCCCCCGAAACTAACATAACGGTTACCGCAGTTTGAGGGTCTATTTCTATATCGATTTCATTCAAACATTGTTTGTCAATCGCTTGAAATATTTCAACCAAGTCTGTTTTTAATCTTGGCAAAACAGCTTCTGTTTCAGGGTCTCCCATACGAACGTTGTACTCAATTACCATGGGCTCTGAATCAACTATAATAAGTCCAATAAAGATAAACCCTTTATAAGGTAATTGGTCTTTGGCAAGGCCATCAACTGTTGGTTTTACAATCCTGTTTTCTATCTTTTTTAATAACACCTCATCAGCAAAAGGAACTGGCGAAATGGCTCCCATACCTCCGGTGTTAAGGCCTGAATCGCCTTCGCCTATTCGTTTATAGTCTTTGGCTGTAGGTAGTATTTTGTAATGTTTTCCATCGGTTAAAACAAAACAGCTCAATTCGATTCCGTCTAAAAACTCCTCAATTACAACCTTTGAGCTTGCGGCTCCAAATTTAGAATCTACCAGCATATTTTTGAGTTCTTGCTTGGCTTCATTTATATCTGACAAAATAAGGACTCCTTTCCCAGCTGCAAGCCCATCAGCTTTTAATACATAAGGGGGTTTTAGAGTGTCAAGGAATGCAAGCCCTGCCTCGATATTGTGTTTGGTAAAACTTTCGTATGCAGCTGTTGGGATGTTGTGACGGACTAAAAATTCTTTGGCAAATTCTTTACTGCCTTCAAGTTGAGCTGCAGCTTTTTGAGGGCCAATCACCGCAACGTGTTGCAGTTGATGATCGTTTAAAAAGAAATCGTAAATACCCTTTACAAGTGGATCTTCTGGGCCTACAACAACCATTGAAATAGCATGAGCAATAACCTGTTTTTTAAGTCCTTCGAAATCTGTAACAGATATATCGAGGTTGGTAGCTATTGATGCTGTTCCAGAGTTACCTGGCGCCACAAATAACGCATCACATAATGGGCTTTGAGAAACTTTCCAAGCAAATGTATGTTCTCTACCTCCGGCACCTAATATTAAAATATTCATGAAACTATTTTGATTAATATGCTTTTTCTTCGCCTCTAATCGTATTAAGAAAGGTTTGAAAAATAATTTTTAAATCTAAGAAAAAAGACCAGTTTTCGATATAAAAAATATCGTGCTGGACACGTCCTATAATATCTTCGTCAGACTCAACCTCCCCTCTGTATCCACTCACTTGAGCTAAGCCAGTGATTCCGGGCTTTACAAAGTGACGCACCATAAATTTGTCAATTTTTTTGGCATACATATCTGTATGGCTCAGCATATGAGGGCGTGGCCCTACTACTGACATGTCTCCTAAAAGTACATTGTAAAATTGAGGCATCTCATCAAGGCTTGTTTTACGGAGCAGTTGTCCAAACTTTGTAACACGATCGTCGTCTCGAGTGACTTGAACTAAATCTGCAATGGGGTTTTTTACCATGGATCTAAATTTAAAACATCTAAACGATTTAAAGTTATAGCCATTTCGTAATTGGGTAAAAAAGATGGGGCCATTAGATTCGACTTTAATGACCAGAGCGATAAGTGGGGTAAGCCAGGACAAAATAAATATAATTACAATCAAAGAAAAGACGATATCAAACAAGCGTTTTAATAGTGAACTGAAAGGGTCGTCTAAAGGAATGGTTCTAAACGTTAGAATTGGAATAATTCCATAGTAATCGTGTTGTAATTTTTTTGACAGCACCTTGCTTCTGTCTGGAATAAATTTAACGACTTTAAGGTTGTTGTCTGCGTAGTTTACCACCGCCGATAGGTCTTCGTCATTAAGTTCTGAAATGGAACAAAAAATTTCGTCGATTCCTTCTTTTGTAATATAATCAAAAATAGCCTCTAAGTTTAGTTTAGATCGGTCTTTAAAACAAACAATTTTTTTATTTAAAAATCCGTATGCGGGCGTGTCTAAGAAAACTTTTTCTAACGATTGAGATTGAGGAGATTTCCCTAAAATAATGGTTTTCCGAATGTTCCCTTTAAAAATCGACCGATACTTTTTTAGTAAATAAAACATTAAGTACTTAAAAATCGCAATGCAAAAAAACGATACTAAAATATACTTAATGATTTCTTTTGGACTGAGGTTTAGATTGATGTTTATTCCTGAATATGCAAAGATCAATAAGCTAAAAAGAAGGATTTGTCTAAACAATAACTTTAGAATTCTTATGACTGTGGAAAACCTATGAA
>JAURPF010000160.1 GCA_030835325.1 Flavobacteriaceae bacterium
TAAACTCCTTTTGTTAATTCTCTTACATTGATGCTGTTAGCAATCATTTTTGATATAACTTTTTTACCTAATAGGTCATAAATAGAGATTTCAACTGTGTTTTTGTTACCCTCTAAAAATAAAATATCTTTTGTTGGATTTAAAGATTCAAACCTATTAAATTTGGTTCTCTATATTTTAAAGAGGGATAAATTTGTTTCTAAACTATAGCCTTTTTAACATTTTTAAAGCTATGAAATCCTCAGATTTAAAGTCTGATAAAAACACAAATTTTTAGCATTTTCTTTAACATATCTGTTAAAATTTTATACCTTTTGTAACATTTTTGGATTTTATGTTGCTTAAATTTATAAAAAAAACAATGAGAGATTTTATTGAAACCTATTATCCAATTATACTGGCATTCATTTCATTTTTGATGTCTGTTACACTTTGGTTCACTGGAAATCAACTAGAGGGGATTTTTGTAGGAATTTGGGTTCCGTCAATTTTATCGCTTTCCATTGCCATTAGACAAAGAAGAAAAAAATGAATTTACTTATATTTATTTTCGGGTTTATCATATTTATAGTGTATGTCTATTTTTTGTTAACGATTATTTCGCGACAACACAAAATACAACGGGATGAACATCAAAATGCATACGACACGATTGATATGGATGGCATCGGGAATCAAGGCAGGTTTCCTATTAATAACTCTAAGGAAAAATAAAGCTGAAACTACATACCAATGCAAGGATAAACCTGCGGTTGATTATAAATCTAGAGTTGATTGATTGGATTTAAACCAACGAATTGTAAAGAATTATAAAATTTAGTGCAGTGTATAAAATGGCTGGAAACATCTGAATGATGCTGTCCTTTATTTTAATTCTGACAAAAACAGCAGTAACCATCATAAAAGTTAATAAAAAAGACGCCACTGAAAGCAAGATGGGATAGAGGATGCCAACGAGTAAGCCAATTGCTCCTAATAGTTGCAAGCAACCGAGCAAAATCCGTTGGTTTTTATAGCCCCAACGCGCATATTCGGAGAGCATTCGCTTTGAAAAAAAAGAGCTTATCCCATAAAAAATAAACGAAATCGCCGAAAACAAAAGGATAAGTAAGTTTAAATCCATTCTCTATAATAATCCATAATTAAAGGCAGCAATAAATAAGCATAGGATTAAGAGAACAAAAGAGGGAATGAATTTTACAAAAGGGTTTTTTACTTTTAAATGAAAATATTGAGCGCTTACCATTAAAAATGCCATTAAAAGCGATGCAGGAACTAAAAATTCTGGATACCAAATCCCTAAAATCAGAACCGTTGCCAACGCAATTTTTGAAGCACCAACGGCATTTCTTACCAAACTAGACAAATCATATTGTTTAAATTCTAAAACAATATTATCATATCTAAAAACCCACACAATAATTACAGATATTGAAACAATAAGCTGTGCTACAATTGAAAAAATTTCCATAAATGTTCATTTTAATATTATGTTTTAAATGTATGAATAAAATATTAAACAACTGCAATCATAAAAATGTGTATGCTATAAATCTAACCAAAAATCAACTAAATTGATGGCTATTCAGCTTACTAGACCTGAATACTAGAGTTATTCAGTTTCTATATATGCTTCTATAAACGATGAAATCTTTGAGGTGGTATCTAACAAATTTGAGCCGTCCCAGACATGACCTTCGACTGGATAAAAGTGAAACTCATGTGTGACTCTTAGTGTCGTAAGCTGTGCATCCATGTCTACGCCTTGTGAGGTTGGAATTAAGGGATCCATGCCGCCATAAAACAGCTAAGTTGGTGGACAAGTTGCGGTATCTATATGGTAAGGACTCGCATATTCTAAATATAAAAAGTTAAAAGGAAAAATTGCTTTGTTTTGTTCTTTTTTGTGAATTTTCTTTATTATTTCAAATAAAAATAGTGCAGTGCAACAACATATTTCTCTCTGAAAAACAAAAATATATTGATATTTAACACAAAAAACCTTGTGGTTTCTAAAAAAACATTATAAATTGTAATAAACATCAATTTAATTATGCCCCTTTTTAGCTTAAACCCTTATGAATCCAATCCTAGAAGTTGTAGTTAATATTTTTGGTTCAATTTTTATCTTACTCACAGCTTATGGAGCGATAAAACAAAAAAGAGACATATTTCTTTTTGGAATTTGTTTTTTTTCCATAGTTTCAGTAATCAGTGAATTAATAGCGTATGCACAAGATGATAATGTATTACATTTGTTTATCATCATAATATTTTTGGGGCAAGTGATTGTCACGCTTCCAATAAACACTCGTTTCGACGAGAAAAACAAGGCTGCAACAGCTCTGAGCAATAGAATTGGATGTGCTTTTTTAGTTATTAATCTGTTCCAAGGAGCTCTGATTTTAAACAACTATATTGATGTACCTCATCAATTTGGCTTTATGCATTTAGTAATTGCCTTAATTATGCTTTATACTGTTTTAAGACCGGGAAAAGATGAAATCTGAATCTAATATTATAAGCACAAAAAAACCCACTCATTAAGAGTAGGCTTTTTTTTGATAAGATTAAAAAACTTAGGCCTTTTTTACAAAAGGTAGTCCTGTTTTTTCGTTTTCTACAATCTTTTTTCCAGCAGGAAGGTCGCATGAATTACTACGCTCGTCTTTTGCGAAATAATAGATAGTTTGCTCTCTACCACCTTTAAGAATTACATCTTTAGTGTGTAAAAAATACGTCTTTCCTTTGCTATTTTTGAATGAATATCCCATAATATATATTTATTTTAGTCCAAATTACAAAAATTAGTTTGTTCTTTCCAAAAAAAATATCAGATAAATGCTCTTTTTTTTAAGAACTAGTACAAATTGTTAATAAAGTGTGTGATTTTTGAGTGAATCTGCTGTAAATACAGGGGTAATTCACTAAAATTCCAAGGATGATGACTTCCAAATACATGGTTCGCACCCTCTAATATAACCAGCTGCGCCTCTGGATGCCATTTATACAGTGCGAAAGCTTCTTTTAGATCCACACTTGTGTCTGCATCTCCATGAATAATTAAATGAGGTATTTTTAAACTTTTAGCAGAAAGCTGAATCGTAAGTCTTGTCTCATTCGCCATAAAATCTTCATAGAACTGATAATAATGTGGCATTTGTTGTTTGGTACGCCCATTCATAACAAAACGTACACCTGTCGATTTCCAAGCATCAAGATTCGATCCTTTTGGGAATCTAGATTTAAAGTCCGAAACTCCAGCGAGACTTACAAGTTTTTTAATACGCGAATCCTCTGCTGCTTTTAGAGTGACAATTCCACCACCGCGACTGTGACCTACTAAGATAATGTTAGACACATCAATATTAGGGTGTTTCGCATAGGTTGTTTCAACCCAATCCAATACTTGATTCAAATCTTCTAATTCCTTAGTATAGTTATTGTGCCCAAAAGCTTCAAGGTCTGGGAAATCAATTGGCTGATCAATAGTTCCGCCATTATGAGAAAAATTAAATTTCAGCACTGCAATCCCCGATGCTGCAAACGTCTTTGCAAATAAATTCCAAGCCCCCCAATCTTTAAAACCTTTATAGCCATGGCAAAAAATGAGTAATGGCGCATGCACTGCAGTGTTATTATAAAAGACATCTAGTAGAATCGGCAATCGATCCGAGCATTTAATGACTATGTTTATTTCTTCAACGATCATCTAAACCTCTTTTTCGGTAATATCAATATCTGGATTAAAAAGCTCAAGAATGAGTTTTTTGAGTTCGTTCTCATAACGAGCCAAAAGATCCGAAGACAGTACAGTTGTTTTTTGAGCATACGCTCCTGGCTTGTCTTTCTTGGCAAACTTCAGCAATCCTGATTTTAGGTTTTTAAAAGAAATGATTCCCGCTTCTACAGGTGTGGTAAAAGGCATTTGGGCATTTAACATATACGCATAGGTCATGATTTGAAAACTTTTACTGTGTGCGTCATAATCTTTTGTAATGTCATCCCAATTTACCAATTCCAATTCAGATTGAGATACCTGCGAGGTTTTATAATCAATAATTCTGCGAGTGCCATTGCACCTATCTATGCGATCAATGGTTCCAATCAATTGAATCGGAGTCTGAAGTTCCGGAATATCAATGGCAACGGCCATTTTGGACTCAACAGCTTCAATTATAATTTCATCGCCATTATTTATACATGCCAATTCATAGGATAAAAAATTTGAAATATAGCGTTTGGCAATTTCAAAACTGATAAGATTAAGTCCCTGAGAGATATCCCCTTGCTTATAAATCTCATTAAAATAATAGGCTACTTTCTTGTCAATTTTGGGTTTTAGTTCTGTAAGCATTGACTGCTGCAATACCTTACCA
Organism: Flavobacteriaceae bacterium; assembly: GCA_030835325.1. Classification (GTDB taxonomy): domain Bacteria; phylum Bacteroidota; class Bacteroidia; order Flavobacteriales; family Flavobacteriaceae; genus Hel1-33-131. The sequence goes on from JAURPF010000160.1 coordinate 4,380, forward strand.
ATGAAAGGCTTGTAAAAAGCTTCCAAGGTATTATGGATAATACTTCCAAATGTATTTGCAGCAACCGCTTCTTCTAGGATTATATCATCCTTAACACCCAGTAGTTTCTGATTATAAAAATCAATTGGATTCCGAATGTATAGACTCAATGATGAAGGGGAAAACCCTTTAGCCGCTACACTTTTGAGTTTTGAAATGATTTCAGGAGTCTTCTCTACAGTTACTACTTGTGGGGTGATTTGTGGCGTTTCTGGAATTACTATTTTATGATCTAAAGCATGATGTGCTTCAAATTCTAGTTGGGTTATAAAACGACTGCGTTCACCTCCACTTAGCACATCAGGTTCGGTGTTATAAATAATATGCGCATTCTTAGCGCGTTGAAGCAATCGATAAAAATGATAGGTATAAACAGCATCTTTTTCTTTGTAGGTAGGAAGCCCGTTTTCAATTTTAACATCAAAGGGGATGAATGAATTATTTGTTTTACCCGCCGGTAAAACCCCTTCATTTACAGAGACAATTATCACCGTTTCAAAATCTAAAACACGAGACTCTAACATTCCCATGATCTGTAATCCTTTTAATGGCTGTCCTTTAAAATCCAAGTTTTCAAGACTTAATAATTCTTTATAAATACTTTGTAAAACTTTGATATTTGTGATGTAGCTATAGCGTGTATTGAGGCGTTGGAGATGGTTGAAAATTTCAGAGAACCGATATAAATATTCTAACGCTAAGAGATGCTTGTTTTTAGATTTATTATAATGGTCTTTAAGTTTAAAAATGAGAGATAAAACACTTTCAATTGCATTCTTAGGTTGGTCGTTCCAAGTCTCAAACAAAAGTTCTAAATTTTCTTTATGATCGGGAGCAATGGCAATGATTTGATCTTTAGAGAGGCTTATTAGATTTTGCTGCTTGATTGTCGTCATGATTAATTGAGCAGCATCTTGATCTTGAGTTTGAAACAAGGGGCGCACAAATTGATGTGATAATACACCTATCACATCTTGATAATAATATAAGGTAACGGGCTCTTTATGAAGTTGGAACCATTGATCGATAAAGGCTGAAAAAGGAATTTGCTTTAAAGGCAATCCCATAGTAATATTGATATGTTCTATAGAGCTTGGTATTGAATTTAATATCGGAATTAGTAGCTCTTCATTTCCTAAAACTAGGGCAGTGTTTTGAAGTTTGTTTTCTGTGTGTAATTGCTGTAATAATGCCCCTACATACTTAACTTGACCTATGTTTTTTGGAGTTCCAATGACAGAGATGTTTTTGGGTTTGGTATAATAATTAGAACCCCACTTAATAGGTTTTGATTTAAAATGGCTCCAACTTTTTTGATGTTGTCTTATAAAATAGCCTGCATCGTGTTGAGGAGAGTCTAGAAATATTTGATCAATATCCCAATAAATTTTTGCCTTTTCTTGTTGTAACAACTCCTGAATAATCGTTGACTCAGAAGCATTCAAAGCATTAAATCCCAAAAAGACATGCGAATTCTCTTGATGGTTTTGAATGTAGAGTTCTAAATTTTCTACGGCCTCCCTATAAATCAATCCTTGATACCCCACTCCTTTTTGTAGAAGGTGCTCTGTAAATCTATTATAATAGGTCTGTACCTTTTTCCAAAAAGATAAATAGCCTTTGATCAGAGGTGTGGTGTTTGGTTCTAAAGACCAGTGGTTGATTTCTTGAATTGCGGACAGGTATTCAAAAATTTGATTCTGGGGTATTAGATAGCGATCAATTTCATTAAAATCTTGAAGAACAACAGGAGCCCATTTTGAAAAACTATCAAATGAATCTCTTTCATTTGGTGGGGTGCACTCTAAATAAACCTCATAAAACTCAAAGATTAGTTCGGTGTTACTAAGAAGTCTCAATTGAGATAATTCCTCTATAAACGTTTCAATAGCAATTATTTGAGGTAAAAAACTTGTTGTTTTGTTTAATTTAGACCATTCCATCTTAAGAAATATCCCAGCCCGTTTGTTAGGAAGAATGAGGCTGAGTTTGGAAACATCCTTCGAATGGATATCCAAATCATTTAGGACGTCATAAATAAAACTTGTCATGTTATAAAAATAAAAAAACGCTTCGCAATAGCGAAGCGTTTTAAACTTTTTGTTATGAAATAGTAAAAAACTATTCTGCTAATTTTACTTCTACACGTCTGTTGGCAGATCTTCCTGCTTCAGTCATGTTTGATTCAATTGGTTTGTCTTCACCATAACCAACCGAAGTTAATCTATCTGCTGCAATACCATTTTCGACTAAATAATCTACAACTTTTTCAGCTCTTCTTTCTGAAAGTAATTGGTTGAAGTTATTATTAGTACCAGTACTGTCTGTATGACCTTCTACAACAAAGCTAGCTTTTGGATACTCTTTTAAGATAGCAGTAATTGCTTTTAGAGTTGGATAAGCATCTGCTTTAAAGCTTGATTTTCCAAGTGTAAAGTTAATGGTTCTAGAGTAGTTGATGAGTTCGTTCTGTTCTTCTTCTGATGGAAAAACAACTTCAGGACATCCATTGTTTGCAACAGTTCCTGCTTCCGTAGGACAGTTGTCATCTTTGTCTAATACACCATCGCTGTCACCATCTTTCCAAGGACATCCGTTGTTAGCAACTGGACCTGCCTCATTTGGACATTTATCCTGAGCATTTGCTAAACCATCTGCATCTGCATCTGGACATCCTGCTAAAGATTTTAAACCTGCTTCATTTGGACATGTGTCGTTGTTGTCAGACACACCGTCTCCGTCTGTATCAGGACATCCATTAAACTCAGCTAAACCAGCTAATTCTGGACATGTGTCTTTTGAATCTTCAATACCATCTCCGTCTGTATCAGGACATCCATTAAATTCTTCTAAACCAGGAACTTCTGGACAAAGATCATCTTTATCATATATGCCGTCACCATCAGTATCAGTTCCTCCAAATTTGAAAGAAACTCCTACAGAATGTTGAAAATGTTTTGTTAAGTAGTCTTTGAAAGAATGCTTGTATGTTGACTGGGCTGTGATTCCAAAATTATCAGAAAGCCAATACGCCAAACCAACAGTTCCATTTAAAGTTCCAGCTCCAATTAAATCACCAGAATCTTTAGAACCAGAGGGTGGGCTATATGGACCTTTTTCTATCCAAGTATATCCACCACCAAACCCAACAAATGGCTCTAGTTTTTTTGTATTTAATAATCCTGAAAGGCTATATTTTACATTTCCATCAACTGCGTAATACATTAAGTTATTTACAGAAACTGGAGTTCCATCCTCTGTTTGTCCCCATTTATCAAGTCTGTTGATAGATGCAGAAATACCCACTGAAAAACCATCTTCTATATATTTTTGCAATGAAATTAAAGAGACTGAAGGAAGAATGCTCCAATGATCTTCTACGTTAAAAAATTCTTGAAAATAGTCTCCTTGTGGTGCGTCTTCACCTACAGGAAACACATCTACAGCATTTACACCAATTGTGATTTGCCATGGATTATTTTTGTCTTGTGCATTTACATTTCCAAGTGCAAAGACTAGTAATGTTGAGAGAATTAATCTGTTAAGATTTTTCATGATTTAATATTTTTATTTTAAATTAGGTACGTACAAAAGTAAGACGTTAATTTTACAAAACAAATATTCTACATAAAAAAATCAATATTAATTTCCAAAGAACTACAGATTAATAAAATTTAAATTTAAAAGCACCTTAAAACTAACACTCTTTAACCTGTAAACTGGCGTTTATATACACGAGAATTTTTTTTGTGACCTTAAAGCCCATTTTCTCAATAATTTTGGAATAATTTTCAAGTTGAGCTTCGTGTTTATCGTAAGAATCGCCCGTTTTATAATCAATAATTACGGCTGTGGAGTCTTTGAAGACAACCAATCGATCTGGAATAATGATTTTTCCTGTGGAAGTCATAATTTCTCTTTCGTTATAAACATCTAAGCCTGAACTAAAATAGAGTGCTAACAAAGGATGGTCAACAATCGCATTTAAAGTCCTTAAAAGTGCATCACTTTGAACTGATGATATTACCCCTGCGTTAAAAAAATCATTCAACGTACTTTTAATGTCATCTTTGGTGTAAATTTTTGACATTAGTAAATGAACCAAATTTCCCCTCTCTTGTGCTTCTTTTTGTGCTGTATCCCATAAGTATCCCGCATTCGTTGCCATGGAAACATTCAGATGTTCCTTTGGAGTTGATATAAATTCACTCTGATACACTGTCGGATATTTGGCCGGTTTTGGAGTGTCTATACTTTCGAACGTTCCAAGCTTATATTCCAACTTTCCGTCTTTCCAGAGTCCTGATGATTTTAAATAATTAATTAAAAGTCCTGAATATGTTTTAAGGTTTTCATCTCCACTTTTGGCTACCGATGCATTTCCAACAATATATAATTGCTCAACAGCCCTAGTGAGCGCCACGTACAACAGGTTAATATTGTCAAGCTCCAATTTTGATTGGTGATCCTTAAAAATAGCTGCGCCTTCAGACCCAAATGCTTCAAAATCTTTGTTATAATTCAATAAAAAATGTGAAAAAGGAGCATACGAAGCATCCATTGGCATCCATTCTTTCGGCTCCAATTCTTTATAAATATCCAATTCTGCAAATGGAAAAATAACAACTGGAAACTCCAATCCTTTCGATTTATGAATTGTCATGATTTGAACGGCATTTATTCCTTTTGGTGTTACGACGCTTAGAGTGTCCTTTTTTAGATTGTAATGGTCTATAAATTGACGTACACTCGATGTTGTTTTTTGAGCGAATTCAATTACAAAATCTAAGAAAAACTGAATGTAAGCATTCGAGGTTTTTACAAGTTGAAAACTACTAATTATATACTCTACAGATTCATACAGTGAGAGTTGTAATGCTGTTCTGAGAGAGAAATTCAATCCTAAGGGTTGCAACGCTCGAAAAAAAGCAACACGATTTAAAGGGATACACTTTAAACGAAATAAGTGTGGATCACCTACATCGGTGTGGGATGCAACATAATTGATCACCGCAAGTTTGGCTTGTATATTTGAAGGTTCATGCATATACTCCAATACGTTCATAATATGATTTACTTCGGGAGACTGGGCCACCAAAAGAGTTTCACTCGAAACAATATCAATTTTAGATTGGCTTAATAACTTTGCCACAGCAACTCCTTCTTTTCGTTTTCGAACCAACACACAAATATCTTTCATGGCTGCATTCTCACTTGAATCCAAATACGATCGAATAATTTTTAAAACTTTTTCCGCATATAAAAGTGATTTATCTGAACCTTTTTCAATCTCTAAAAAGGAAATATTTACATACCCACTCTTGTTTTTAAATTCTAATTGAGAAGCTGACTGGTATAGAGCCTTGTAGGTGTCGTTTGAGAAAACAACCGATGACAGGTGTTTAAAGAACTTGTTATTAAAATCAACCACCTGACTGCAACTTCTATAATTTGTTGGAAGATTAGAAAGTGTTGCTTCAAAAGGAAATGTAGTCGCATTGTTACATAAATTGATAAACTGCTCTGACTTCCCACCTCTCCAACGATAAATTGCTTGTTTGGCATCTCCTACCAACATTGAACTCCCGTTTTCTTGCGCCAATGTGTTTATTATTAAGGGGGTCAAATTTTTCCATTGTAATTCGGAAGTGTCTTGAAACTCATCAATAAAAAAACGATTAAATTTTTCGCCGATACGTTCATAAATATAAGGTGCTGGTTGATCTTTTATTTGCTGACTTATGATGGTATTAAATTCAGAAATCATCAACAAATTTTCTTCCTCTTTGATTGTTTTTAGTTCTTGATGAATCAAATTCAAAACAGAAAGTGGTGTAGTGTTTTTTCTAATGTTATTTAGATACCGAATACGATAAACGGATTCTTTGCTTTTTTGAAATGCCTCTACAAGTTGAGGACGCAGCCTATCAATGGTGGCAGTAACACTGGGGGGGGCATTTTTGGTATACAACGCAGTTGTTTCTATGGATTGTTGCCATTGTGCTGTAAAACTAAGGTCAAATTTTTTGGAGACTAAAGCCTTAAAATGTTTTGGTAAGGACCCTCTTGTAAAATCTGAAAATTCAACCCCACTGGCTGAAATCACCTCTAAAATCTGAGTTGACAACGCAATAATCTCTAGTTCTGTTTTGCGGATCTCATTTATTAAGGTTGATTTCAGGGTGCCAAAATCTTGTAACGAACGTTGTGAGAGTTCCTCTAGAAATGGCGCGTCTGACTCTCTTGTTAAAAGCTTGGCTGTTTTGGCCAAATCTAAAGCAATATTCCAACTTTTATCATCATCTGCTTTTTCAATAGCAAACTCAATCAACACTTTTGTGAGTGCCTTATTTTTTCCAGCTTTGGACAGCAAACGACTGACCGCTTTTTTTAGTAAAAAATCTGTGTCTAATTCAACTTCAAAATTCATGGGGAGTTTTAAATCGAATGCAAAAGTGCGGATCAATTTTTGAGTAAACTTATCAATTGTAGAAATGTCAAAGGCTGCATAATTATGCAGTATTTTACTGAGAAGTTGGTTGGATTTATGGTGAATTTCTTTTGGCGAACTTTCTAACTCTTTAACAACTTGTTCAAATAAGGCGTCTGATTGTGTTAAAATAGACGGTTCAGCAAATGTCATTAACGCATCTACAATCCGCGTTTTCATTTCGTCCACAGCCTTGTTGGTAAAGGTAATCGCTAAAATATGGCGATGAGGTAAAAATTCTTTGGAGGTCAAAACTATTTTCAAATAGTCTTTGACTAGGGTAAATGTTTTACCGCTTCCAGCTGAAGCATTATAGATGTTGAATGTGGATGCAATCACTAAATAAAATTTATACCAAAATAAACAATCTTAATTACATATGCTTATAATTATTATTTGAATATTGTAACTTTGGAATTATTATTTAAACACTTAAAAAAAAATTTATGGCTTTTGAATTACCAAAATTAAATTATGCTTACGATGCTCTCGAGCCGAATATTGATGCCCGAACAATGGAAATCCACCATTCGAAACATCATAACGGCTATACCAACAATCTAAATACTGCAATTGCAGGCTCTGATTTAGAAAACAAATCAATTGAAACAATCCTTGAAAACTTGGATATGTCTAATATGGCCGTCCGAAATAACGGTGGTGGATTTTACAACCATTCGCTGTTTTGGGAAGTTATGAATCCCGCAGGAAAAGAAGACCTTTCGGGCGAACTCAAAGAGGCTATTCTTGCAGCTTATGGTTCTTTTGAGGGATTTAAAACCGCTTTCAGCAAAGCTGCTGCAACGCAGTTTGGATCTGGCTGGGCTTGGTTGTGTGTCCATAAAGGTGGAAAAGTTGAGGTCTGTTCTACACCAAATCAAGACAACCCATTGATGCCAGGAGTGTCCTGTGGGGGAACTCCAATTTTAGGGTTAGATGTATGGGAACACGCCTATTACTTAAACTATCAAAACCGTCGTCCTGATTATATTGAAGCGTTCTTTAATGTAATTAATTGGAAAGAAGTTGAAAGACGTTTTGCTGCTGCAAAATAAGTATTTAAAAACAATAGAAAATAAAAAAGGTGAACTTGCGTTCACCTTTTTTGCCCCAAATCTACCATGAACTTAACCTACTTATGTTATGGTAACCCAAATATATATGTTTAATGGGTAGTAAAAATTTATTTTAGATAAACTGCATGTTTATTAGATAAACTGCACTTTACACTAGTATGCTCTCTCATTATTTTCTTCAAAAAAGTTTATGAACGCCCTATTTACAACTCGGTTACCCCCAGGGGTTGGATAATTTCCTGTGAAATACCAATCTCCTAAGTTTTTTGGGCAGGCTTTATGTAAATTTTCTATCGATTGAAAGATGATTTTAACCTCGGCATTAACCCCGTCTTCACTCAATAACTCTGCAATTTTGTCCGACACTTGTTGAGGTGTAAATGGCGCATAAATTTCTTTTACAAAATTTTGAACCTTTGAGTCCTCTATGTTTTCTTGGGCTTTACAGCGCGTGTAAATCTCTTCGACAATCGCATACATACCAGCATCTTTTAACAGAGAAAGTGCCGCTCTAAATGCAACCAACCCTTCGAGGTTTGCCATGTCAATTCCATAACAATCTGGATAGCGGATTTGAGGTGCTGAAGACACCACCACAATTCGTTTTGGCGTCAAACGATCCAACATCTTTAGAATACTTTTCTTTAGAGTTGTGCCTCGAACAATGCTATCGTCAATAATAACAAGGTTATCTTCTGGCTTAATAACGCCATAAGTAACATCGTACACATGTGCTACCAAATCATCACGACTACTATCTTCTGTGATAAAGGTTCTTAACTTGACATCTTTAATTGCTATTTTTTCGACACGTGTATGTTCCGAAAGTATTTGTGTTACTTTTTCCGCAGAAAGAGTGCGTGTTCCTTTTAAAATTTGTTCGGTTTTCTTTTTATTCAAATACTCTTCAACATTTTCAATCATCCCAAAAAACGATGTTTCTGCCGTATTAGGAATGTATGAAAACACGGTGTTTTTGATATCATAATCAACATGCTTCAAAACTTCGGGAACAATCAGTTTTCCAAGTAATTTTCGTTCTTGATAAATTTCGGCATCACTTCCTCTGGAAAAATAAATACGTTCAAACGAACAGGCCTTGCGTTCTAAGGGTTCTAAAATTTGGTTTATTGTTGTTTCTCCTGATTTTTTTGTAATGATAGCGCTTCCAGGAGCTAACTCGTGAACTTCCTCATAGTTTACATTAAAAACAGTTTGAATCACTGGACGCTCGGAAGCGACAACAACAACTTCATCATCCATGTAATAATAGGCTGGTCGAATCCCCGATGGATCTCTTAAAACAAAAGAATCTCCATGTCCTAAAAGCCCCGCCATAGCATAACCACCGTCCCAACTTTTAGCCGCTTTGGTTAATATTTTTTTAAGGTTTAAACGCTGCGCAATCAAAGGAGAACATTCCATTTTATTGTAGCCTTCCTTTTTGAGTTTTTTGTAAAGTTTTGAAACCGAATCATCCAGAAAATGCCCAATTTTCTCCATAATGGTAATGGTATCCGTATACTCTTTAGGGTGCTGTCCAATCTTAACAAGATTTTTAAATAAGCTTTTTACATTAGTCATGTTAAAGTTTCCTGCTAAAATCACATTTCGATGCATCCAATTGTTCTGTCTCAAAAAGGGGTGTACGCTTTCAACACTGTTTTTGCCAAATGTGCCATAACGTACATGGCCTAACATGACCTCTCCTAAATACGGTAGTGCTTTTTTTTGTGCCTCCGCATCATTGATCAATTCTGGCTGCTCTGCCAATACATCATTAATTCGATTATTAATCTGAGCAAAAATATCTTGAATGGGCTGTTGTGCCACCGAACGGACACGACTTATATAGCGCTCTCCTGGTTGCATGTCTAATTTAATACTTGCAAAACCTGCTCCGTCTTGTCCGCGATTGTGTTGCTTTTCCATTATGAGATACATCTTATTGATCCCATAAAAAGCCGTTCCATACTTCTTTTTATAGAACTCTAATGGTTTTAAAAGTCTAATGTGTGCAATTCCACATTCGTGTTTTATAGCATCGCTCATTTTAGTTTCCTAATTAAATAATTAAATAAAAAACGCCCCAAATTGGCGCGTTTAATTATGATGTTAACTCTATTTCAAATCTTGTCAGATCTTTAAAAGCTTTGAGGCGTGTGTGCACTTCTTCAGGGTGTAAAGACTCTAAACGTTGCGTGCCAAATTTCTCAACACAAAACGATGCTAGGGTGGATCCATAAATAACCGCTTTTTTCATATTATCAAAGGATATGTTTTCTGTATGGGCTAAAAACCCTGCAAATCCTCCTGCAAAAGTATCGCCTGCTCCCGTAGGGTCAAAAACAGATTCTAAAGGAAGAGCCGGTGCAAAAAATACATTGGTTCCATTGAATAGTAATGCGCCATGTTCTCCTTTTTTGATGACCACATACTCGGGACCCATCTCATGTATTTTTTTTGCCGCAGTTACCAAAGAGTATTCTCCTGTTAGCTGACGGGCTTCTTCGTCGTTAATGGTAATCACATTGACACGCTTTATAACCTCTAAAAGGTCCTCTAGTGTGTTGTCCATCCAAAAGTTCATCGTGTCCAAAATAACCAGTGTAGAGGCATCTGTCATTTGATCTAAAACACTTGATTGCACAATGGGGTGTAAATTTCCTAAAACTAAAATTTTTGCGTCTTTATAAGCATCAGGAACTATCGGCTGAAAGTTTTCTAATACATTAAGTTCGGTTGCCAATGTATCACGTGTATTCATATCGTTGTGATAGCGTCCACTCCAGAAAAAAGTTTTGCCTTCTTTTTCAATTTTAATACTTGAAATATCGATATTTCTCTCAAGAAAAAGATCTAAATAATCCTGAGGAAAATCCCCGCCCACTACGGAAACGATCGCGGTATCAACATTAAATTGCGAGGCAGAGAGTCCTATGTAGGAAGCCGATCCGCCAAGAATTTTGTCAGTCTTTCCAAAAGGCGTTTCAACAGCATCAAATGCAACGGTTCCAACAATTACCAATTTACTCATAGAATATTTTAAAATTTAAAGAGCAAAGTTACGTATTTTTTAGTCCTTATAAAACAATAAACTACGCTCTAATGACTTAATTTATTTACGTCCAAAATCGGCAGGAATTTCGCCCCAAGCCTTGGTTTCCCATTTGACAATAATGGTTGTGTAAGTGTTATTTGATAGCCACAAAACAGCTCGATCCACAAGAGTAAATAAAGCCGCATTGGCTGCAGTACGTTGCAGTTTGGTGTTGCATTGTTTTTTTTTAACCCAACTCATGGCGGTTTTTGAATCTGTATAAAGAATTCGATCGCTGTTATTTTGTTTCAAAAATGCCAAACCGTGTACAAGGGCTAAAAACTCCCCCACATTATTTGTTCCTTGCTGATATGGGCCTTTGCGAAATAATTCTTTTTTGGACTGAGTATCGACCCCCCTGTATTCCATTATGCCTGGATTTCCACTAGAAGCTGCATCCACTGCAATAGAGTTGTAATTTGGCTGACCGATGAGTTTTAATCGGGTTTCGGACAAAGCACTCGAAAACTTTTTGTTATTTCCTATGTAATCTTTGTAATTTCCTTTCAGTGCGGTTTTTGCTAATTCAAACGTTGGGAATGATTTGTATTGTGCTCCTTCAAAATTTGCAATTTGTGATTTACAATCATCCCAAGTTTCAAAAACTCCTGTGCGGTGTCCTTTCCAAACCGTGTAATATTTTTTTTTTGGTTTAGCCATCTGCAAAAAGTATCTGTTGAACGACTTCTGGGAAGTATCTCATTTCTAATTTATGAATTTTGGCAGCAACATCGCTTGGAGTGTCTTTGGGGTGGATTGTACATTTTGCTTGAAAAATAATCGCCCCGTCGTCGTAATGCTCATTCACATAATGAATTGTAATGCCAGATTCGATCTCCTTGTTTTTGACCACCGCTTCGTGCACATGCATGCCATACATGCCTTTTCCACCATATTTTGGCAACAAAGCGGGATGCACATTCACCACTTTATTTTTATAATTTTCTAATAAGTGTTCTGGAAATTTCCATAAAAACCCAGCTAATACAATTAAGTCAAGGGTACCTAAATTTTCAATAGCCCAGTTGGAGTCGTTTAGTTGTTGTTTATTAAACACCAGATTTTGAACCCCCAACTTCTTGGCACGCTCTAAGACTAACGCCTTTGGATTGTTTGAAAGAACCAAAACCACTTCAGCTTTCTTGTTTTTTTGAAAATATGTAATGATATTTTCGGCATTCGATCCAGATCCTGAAGCAAAAATTGCAATTCGTTTCATTAAAAAATTTTTTTTGGTGGGGAATGTTCAACAAAAAAAAGAATAATAATCCACATTGAGAAGTAAAACCCTTACACATCGTCGATTTTAACACAAATAAGTTCACATTTTTAAACTAATTATGTTTTTTAATATAAAGTTTTTTACTTTTGCATCCTAATTTAAACTTAAAATTAAAGATTATGTCAGACATTGCATCAAGAGTAAAAGCGATTATCGTAGACAAATTGGGCGTTGATGAAAACGAAGTAGTATCAGAAGCTAGCTTCACAAACGACCTAGGCGCAGATTCGTTAGATACTGTAGAGCTAATAATGGAATTTGAAAAAGAATTCGACATTCAAATCCCAGATGATCAAGCAGAAAACATTGCTACTGTAGGTCAGGCTGTTTCATATATTGAAACTGCAAAATAATACTTTTTAATTTTTTATGAAACTAAAGCGCGTTGTAGTAACAGGCTTAGGAGCTTTGACTCCCATAGGCAATAACAAAGATGCTTATTGGGCTGCCCTAATAAGTGGTAAAAGTGGTTGTGCACCTGTGACTTATTTTGATACCGAACATTTCAAAACAAAATTTGCTTGTGAATTAAAAAATTTCGATGTAACGGACTTCTTAGATCGTAAAGAAGCCCGAAAAATGGATCGGTTTGCGCAATATGCTATGATAGCTTCTGACGAAGCTATCATAGATGCCAAACTAGATTTAGATGACTTAAACAAATTTAGAGTCGGTGTTATTTGGGGTGCTGGAATTGGCGGAATTGAAACCTTCCAAAACGAGGTAATGAACTTTGCCAACGGAAATGGAACCCCTAGATTTAATCCCTTTTTTATTCCTAAAATGATAGCAGATATTGCGCCTGGTAATATTTCTATCAAACATGGATTTATGGGGCCAAACTATACAACCGTATCTGCTTGTGCGTCCTCAGCCAATGCTATTTTTGACGCTTTAAACTTAATTCGTCTTGGACATTGTGATGTCATTGTCACTGGCGGAAGTGAAGCAACTATAAATGAATCGGGAATGGGCGGGTTTAATGCAATGCATGCGTTGTCTACAAGAAATGAAAGCCCAGAAACTGCCTCGAGACCCTTTGATGGCACCAGAGATGGTTTTGTATTGGGCGAAGGAGCGGGAGCTCTTGTTTTAGAGGATTATGATCACGCCAAATCAAGAGGTGCAAAAATCTATGCAGAGCTTATTGGTGGCGGACTTTCATCAGACGCCTACCATATGACAGCTCCACATCCTGACGGAGTTGGCGTTATTGCAGTGATGAAAAACTGTTTGGAAAATGCAGGAATCAAACCAGAAGATGTCGATGCTATTAACACTCATGGAACTTCTACACCACTGGGAGATGTTGCTGAATTAAAAGCAATCTCAGAAGTGTTTGGATCACATGCCAAAAACATAAATATAAATTCAACGAAATCCATGACTGGCCACTTACTTGGTGCCGCTGGAGCCATTGAAGCTATTTCCGCTATTTTATCGATAGAGCATGGCATCGTTCCTCCAACAATCAACCACGTTACTCCAGATGAAAACATTGACCCAGAATTAAACCTCACCCTAAATAAGGCTCAAAAGCGAGATGTTAAAATCGTGATGAGTAATACGTTTGGTTTTGGGGGTCATAATGCTTGTGTTGTATTTAAGAAATTAGATTAATCTCTATTGATTTCTTTTCGAAACATATTCAAACCAAATTCTCCTAAAAATACTTCATTAAAGGCTTCTATAAGTCAAATTATTGGTTACCCTCCTAAAAAATTATATTACTACACAAAAGCCTTTACACATGGCTCAACCAATCAAAAAGATTCTTTTGGGAACCCAATAAGCTATGAACGCTTAGAATTTGTTGGGGACGCTATATTAAGTGCTGTCATTGCCCATTATCTCTTTGAAAAGGTTCTTGATGGTAACGAAGGATATTTAACAAAAATGCGTTCAAAAATTGTCAGCAGAGAACATCTTAACGAAATAGGAAAAGAACTGGGGCTTTCATCTTTTTTGCTTACAAAAATTCCAATCAGTCAGTTCGGAGATAACATTCATGGTAATTTGTTGGAATCCTTAATTGGAGCTGTTTTTTTAGATAAAGGATACGCCGTTTGTGAGAAATTTATTTACAAAAGAGTCATTACTCCTCATGTAGACATTGATCTTTTAGAAGGAAAGGTGATTAGCTACAAAAGCCTTATTATTGAATGGTGTCAAAAAGAAAAGAAACATTTTATTTTTGAAAACCAAAAAGATGCTGGGAAAGACATCCTTAAGCATTTTTCTGTAAAACTTCTTATTGACGGAAAAACTATTGCCAAAGCTCGTGCAACTTCAAAAAAGAAAGCAGAGGAACGAGTCTCAAAACGCGCTTATTTTGCCTTGCAAGGAAAGATTGATAAATCCTATTAATCAAAAAACCCTGAAAAACTATAACGTTTTCGTAATAATTTAACTCTAAGTAGCATCAATACGAAGTCAATTATTGTGTGAATATCTTATATTTACAAAATGTTTATTAAGACACATGGCAGTACACAAACTTCTTGTTGATGATTTTGAAAATGCAAATTACTCGCTATTAGCTATCCATAGCGATATTGAAGACTATCGATTGGCATACTTTTTAAACCAAAATTTAGCAATACGGTTAGTGCGCACAAAAGAAGATTTAGATTTTACAAATTCGACTGCTTCTTTTTCTGTTTTTGAATGGAATGATAACGCTTTACAAACGTCATGGCATCTGATTAAAAACAATTGCCTTGTAGAAAATAGTGCCGCTATTTCAATGGGCTTATTTGCCGAAAGTAAAGATCGTACATGGACTGTGCAGTCCTTATTGTCAGATCATGCTGCAGTTGATTATTTTTTAAAAATTGACAATGGTGGTAGAATTATAAATGAAAAAGAAGTTTTAAATACGATTCAAAACATATCCAAAATATCCACTGCTTACCGTGTGGATGTTTTACAACTAAAATCAAAAGAACATTTAATATTTAATTAATGTCACACAAAAGAAAGAAAACAAAAATAGTCGCAACTCTAGGGCCAGCAATTAGTTCAAAGGAAATGCTCCTAAAAATGGTTGCTGCTGGTGTTAATGTATTTAGAATTAATTTTTCACATGCAGACTATGAGGATGTAAAAACCCGTATCAAAAACATTCGAGAGATCAATGAAGAACATGGTTACAATGCTTCTGTTTTAGCAGATTTACAAGGCCCTAAACTACGTGTAGGTGTCATGAAAGATGATGTGGTTGTAAACCCAGGCGATGAAATTATATTTGCTACAGGCAAACGTTTTGAAGGCACTAAAGAACGCGTTTATATGACCTATGAACGTTTTCCTTTAGACACAAATCCAGGCGAACGTATTTTATTGGATGATGGGAAACTTCTTTTTGAAGTCATTTCAAGTAATCAAAAAGATGAGGTAAAGGCCAAAGTCATTCAAGGAGGTCCTTTGAAGTCCAAAAAAGGGGTGAACTTACCCAATACTGATATTTCACAACCAGCACTTACCGAAAAAGATAAAGAAGATGCGATATTTGCAATTTCTCAAGAAGTGGATTGGATGGCACTTTCGTTTGTAAGACACCCAGAGGATTTAATGGAATTACAAGATTTAATTGCCAAACACAGTGCTTATAAAATTCCAATTATCGCCAAAATAGAAAAACCAGAGGCGGTAGAAAATATTGATAAAATTGTTGCGTATTGCGATGGGTTAATGGTTGCCAGAGGCGATTTGGGGGTTGAAATTCCAGCGCATCAAGTCCCTTTAATTCAAAAACAATTGGTTCTAAAAGCCAAGAAAGCACGTATCCCTGTCATTATTGCGACCCAAATGATGGAATCAATGATTAGTAGCCTTACGCCTTCGCGCGCCGAGGTTAATGACGTCGCCAACTCCGTAATGGACGGTGCAGATGCCGTAATGCTTTCTGGTGAGACTTCTGTAGGACAATATCCTGTTCAAGTGATTGAAAAAATGTCAGATATTATAAAAGCTGTCGAAAGTTCAGAGTTGATTAATGTGCCTCAGAACCCACCACAGATTCGTACAAAGCGTTACATTACAAAGTCTATTTGCTATCATGCTGCAAATATGGCGAACGAAATTAACGCGCGTGCCATTTCAACCTTAACAAACAGTGGATATACCGCCTTTCAGATTTCAGCTTGGCGTCCTGATGCTCATATTCTTGTATTTTCATCGAACAAACGAATTATTCCTCAGTTGAATTTACTGTGGGGAGTTCGTGCCTTTCATTATGACAAATTTAAGTCTACAGACCAAACAATCAACGATGTGAATAAAATTGCTTTTGATAAGGGCTACGTGGAAAAAGGCGATATGGTCATTAGTTTGGCGGCTATGCCAATGAAAGAAAAAGGGATGGTTAATACATTAAGAGTGAGTGAAGTAAAGGACTACTCAAAAGAATAAATTGGCACTACATATAGAAACTATCTAAACTAAAAATTGAAATAGATCCGGTTTTTCGTTTAGATAGTCTCCATAAAAATTATATTCTTTCATTTTTGCAACCAAGGGCTCTAGATCGTGTTGAGATTTTAGCTCAATTCCCACCACTGCAACATCATTTTCTCTGTTCGCCTTTTTAGTGTATTCAAAGTGTGTGATGTCATCATTCGGTCCTAATATATCCACTACAAACTCTCGCAAAGCACCCGCCCGTTGCGGAAACGTCACTATAAAGTAATGTTTTAGGTTTGAGTAGAGTAATGCACGTTCTTTAATTTCGGCAGTTCGTGTAATATCATTATTTCCTCCGCTAATAATACACACCACATTTTTCCCTTTAATTTCGTCTTTATATTCCTCCAAAGCAGATACGCTTAATGCGCCAGCAGGTTCGGCTATAATGGCTTCCTTATTATATAAATCTAATATTGTTTGACACGCATTACCCTCATGAATCGTAATCATGTCATATAGGTTGTTCTTACAAATCGTAAAATTTTTATCTCCAACACGCTTGACTGCTGCGCCATCTACAAAATTATCGATCGTTTCCAGTTCTACAACTTCCCCTTTTTGAAACGCCATTTTCATGGAAGGAGCACCTTCTGGCTCCACACCAATGATTTTGGTAGTTGGAGATAACAGTTTAAAAACCGTGGACAGCCCCGAAGCAAGCCCACCTCCACCAACGGCTACAAATATATAATCGATGGGAGTCTCTGTTTGGTGAATCAATTCCAAGCCTAATGTTGCCTGCCCCTCTATCACTCTTTCGTCGTTGAAAGGGTGTATGAATGTTTTCTGGCGTTCTGTACAATCTTTTATAGCAGCATTGTATGCATCGTCAAAACTGTCACCTATCAGAGTGATTTTGACATAGTGCTCCCCAAACATTTTGACTCGCTCAATTTTTTGATTCGGGGTGGTGGACGGCATAAAAATAGTCCCCTGTATCTTTAGTAGTTTACAGGATAATGCAACTCCTTGAGCGTGATTTCCTGCACTTGCACATACTACTCCGTTAGCAGCTTCTTCCTCGGTTAAAGAAGACATTTTGTTATAGGCTCCTCTAATTTTATAAGACCGAACGACCTGTAAATCTTCGCGTTTAAAGCTAATGTTACAATCATATGTTGATGAATACTGCATGTTGGGAACCAAAGGCGTGATGTTGGCCACGCCTTCCAGTTTTTTTGCAGCAGCTTCAACTGCTTCAATCGTTGGAAAATAAAGAGTCGTGTCGGACATTCGTTTTAGGCGTCTGTTTTTATAACTTTCATTGCTGTCATAGAAGCTCTTAATTTTGCTCCTACTGCTTCTACTGGGTGGTTTCTAATAATCGCATTAATTCTAATTAATTCTTGATTATCAACTCCGTTCTCAGAACTGAATGATTTACCAATAACGTTTGTTTTTATAGTCTTCATAAAGTCTGTTAACAACGGTTTACAAGCATGGTCAAATAAATAGCAACCATATTCTGCTGTATCAGAGATTACACGATTCATTTCGGCTAATTTCATTCTTGCAATTGTATTTGCAATTAATGGTGTTTCGTGTAAAGACTCGTAATATGCAGAAGCGGCAATAATACCAGAATCTGTCATTGATTCAAAGGCTAGTTCAACACCGGCTCTAACAAAAGCAACTAATAAAGTTCCGTGGTCAAAATATTCTTGTTCTGTAATGTCTTGTGTTGTAATTGTTTGCTTTTCAAAGGCGGTTTCTCCTGTAGCCGCTCTCCAAGTTAATAAATTTTTATCATCATTCGCCCAGTCTTCCATCATTGTTTTAGAAAAATGACCCGTCATTATATCATCCATATGTTTTTGGAACAAGGGACGCATAATTTCTTTTAATTCTTCGGAAAGTCTAAAGGCTTCTAATTTTGCAGGATTCGACAGTCTATCCATCATATTGGTAATCCCTCCATGCTTTAAAGCCTCGGTTACAGTTTCCCATCCGTATTGAATTAATTTAGCGGCATACCCAGCATCAATTCCTTCTTCTACCATTTTATCAAAAGATAAAATTGCTCCTGTTTGTAACAAGCCACATAAAATGGTTTGTTCTCCCATTAAATCAGACTTTACCTCAGCAACAAATGAAGATTCTAATACACCTGCTCTGTGACCCCCTGTAGCAACTGCATAGGCTTTTGCTTGTGACCAACCTTTTCCTTCGGGATCGTTTTCTGGATGTACTGCGATTAATGTTGGTACTCCAAATCCTCTTTTAAATTCTTCTCTAACTTCAGAACCAGGACATTTTGGTGCAACCATAATTACGGTTAAGTCTTCACGAATTTGCATTCCCTCTTCAACAATATTAAAACCATGAGAATAAGATAGTGTGGCTCCTTTTTTTAGTAAAGGCATAATTGTTTTTACCACGTTTGTGTGTTGCTTATCTGGTGTCAGGTTAATAACTACATCTGCAGATGGCAATAATTCTTCGTACGGTCCAACATTAAAATTGTTAGATGTTGCATTTACATAAGACTCTCTTTTTTGGTCTATCGCAGCTTGTCTTAGGGTATAAGCAATATCTAAACCAGAATCTCTCATGTTTAAACCTTGGTTTAAACCTTGAGCTCCACAACCTACAATAACAATTTTCTTGCCTTTTAGTGCGGCTACTCCATCTTCAAATTCTGAAGCGTCCATAAAACGACATTTCCCTAATTGCTCTAATTTTTCTCTTAATGTTAATGTGTTGAAATAATTTGCCATTTTCTTAATTTTTGAATGCGTTTAGCATTTCCGTTATTTTTAATTTATCTTTAGTTATTGCGATGCGTCCTGATCGTACAAATTGCATGACTCCAAAGACGTTTAGTTCCCTATGTAAAATTTCTAATTCGCTTCGACGTCCTGATTTTTCGAGCACAAAAAACTCTTTATTTACAGTAACGATTCGTGCATTGCTTTCTTTAATTATATTTTGAATTTGTCGCTCTTCAAACAATAAATCTGATTTGATTTTGAACAAGCAAGATTCTTGATAAATGGTATCTTCATCCGTATGAAAATACGCTTTTATAACCTCTACTTGTTTTTCAATTTGACCAATTATTTTTTTGACGCTCTCTTCCGTCATATTCACCAAAATAGTGAATCGCGACACGGCCTCAATTTCGGAGGCGGAAATATTGAGGCTTTCAATGTTGAGGTGTCTTCTCTGAAAAATTGCTGAAATTCGATTGAGCAATCCTATATTGTTTTCAGTATATATTGAAATTGTATAAAGTTGTTTTTCTGTTTCCATTCTTATTCTAATCTTATCTCTGAAACCGATGCTCCCGACGGAACCATTGGAAATACGTTGTTTTCTTTTTCTACACAAACTTCTAAGAAGTACGGTTCATCACTGGCAATCATTTCTTTTACTGCAGCAGCCAAATTTTCTCTTTTGGTTACTTTTTTTGCTTCTATATAATAGCCTTGTGCAATTGCTACAAAGTTAGGATTCACCATTTCGGTTGAGGCATAACGCTTGTCAAAAAATAGTTGTTGCCATTGACGTACCATTCCTAAAAACTCATTATTCAATACGACTATTTTCACAGGTACTTTGTTCTGAAAAATAGTACCTAATTCTTGGATCGTCATTTGATAGCCGCCGTCTCCAATAATCGCAACAACTTCCCTTTCTGGAGCCGCCATTTTAGCACCAATCGCTGCTGGCAATGCAAAACCCATCGTTCCAAGACCACCGGAAGTGATGTTACTTTTACTAACGTTAAAGTCCGCATAACGACAGGCAATCATTTGATGTTGCCCCACATCTGTAACAATCGCTGCTTCGCCTTTGGTTTGGATGTTTATTTCTTTAAGTACTTCGCCCATAGTAAGGCCTTTGGCCGTTGGATAAAGGTCATTTTTGATGACTTTATCGTACTCAATAGTATATAAATCCTTAAATTTCTGCAACCAATCTGGATGTGAATTAGTTTTTAGCAATGATACTAATTTTTTCAAACTTGTTTTGGCATCTCCCAAAACTGCGACGTCTGTTTTTACGTTTTTGTCAATTTCTGCGGGATCGATTTCAAAATGAATAATTTTGGCTTGTGTTGCATACTCGTCTAATTTTCCTGTCACACGATCGTCAAATCGCATTCCAATTGCGATCAATACGTCACATTCATTTGTCAGCACGTTAGGAGCATAATTTCCATGCATTCCAACCATCCCAACATTTAATGGGTGTACGGTGGGAATTGCTGAAGCGCCCAAAATAGTCCAGGCGGATGGGATTCCTGTTTTTTCAATCACAGCCTTCAATTCTTCTTCTGCTTTACCAAGAATCACACCTTGGCCCCAAACAATCATCGGTTTTTTAGCAGAATTGATAAGCGCAGCGGCAGCGGTAATAGAATTTTCATCTATTTCTGGAACAGGCTTATAACTACGAACGCCTGTACATTTTTTGTATTGGAAGTCAAATTCTTCGAATTGGGCATCCTTTGTTATGTCAATTAAAACAGGTCCTGGGCGACCACTTCTAGCAATATAAAAAGCACGCGCAATCACTTCTGGGATTTGTGATGCTTTTGTGATTTGATGATTCCACTTAGTAACAGGGGTGGAAATTCCAACAATATCTGTTTCCTGAAATGCATCGCTCCCTAACAAATGGGATGGTACTTGCCCTGTAATACACACAATTGGTGTTGAGTCTATTTGTGCGTCTGCTATTCCTGTGATTAAGTTGGTTGCACCGGGTCCCGAAGTCGCCATAGCAACACCTACTTTTCCAGAAATACGTGCATAGCCTTGAGCGGCATGAGCGGCACATTGTTCGTGTCTTGTAAGGACGTGGTTTATTTTGCCTTCATATTTGTAGAGTTCATCATACACGGGCATAATGGCTCCGCCAGGATAACCATATAAAACCTCTACGCCTTCGGCTAGTAGACATCTTACAATTGCTTCACTTCCTGAAATACGATCTTTTGGTTGCTCTAAGTATTCCTTTTGTTTGGAGGTTAGTGTTTCCATAATTTTATTTTAAAATTCATCGGTTACACACCCTTCAGATGCCGATGAAACCGTTCTTGCATATTTATATAATACACCTCTAGATACTTTAAGGTAAGGAGCCTTCCACTGGGCTTTTCGTTCTTGAAGTTCTTTTTCAGAAACCTCAAGAAGAATTGAATTTGTTTCGGCATCGATAGTGATAATATCTCCATCTTTTACCAAAGCTATTGCTCCACCTTCTTGTGCTTCTGGTGTAATATGGCCCACAACAAATCCGTGTGTACCTCCTGAAAAACGTCCATCAGTAATTAAAGCGACCTCTTTTCCTAAACCAGCGCCCATAATAGCCGCCGTTGGTTTTAACATTTCTGGCATTCCTGGTCCTCCTTTAGGGCCTTCGTAACGAATGACAACTACGTCCCCTTTGTGGACTTTTCCATCCCGAATACCATCATTGGCATTATATTCTCCTTCAAAAACTTTTGCTGGACCACTAAATTTCAAGCCTTCTTTTCCTGTAATTTTAGCGACACTTCCTTCTGATGCTAAATTCCCATAAAGCATCCGTAAGTGTCCTGAGGTTTTGATTGGCTCTTCAATGGTTTTGATTACATCTTGACCTTCAGATAAATCTTGTACTTCAGATAGATTTTCAGCAATTGTTTTTCCAGTCACAGTCAAACAGTCTCCATGAAGGATTCCTTTTTTTAATAGGTATTTCATCACGGCTGGAATTCCTCCAACCCGGTGTACATCTTCCATTAAGTATTTTCCACTTGGTTTCAAGTCTGCTAAAAATGGGGTGCTATCACTAATTCTTTGAAAATCTTCGAGTGTAAATTTTATTTGGGCAGCTCTTGCGATGGCTAAAAAATGGAGGACTGCATTGGTAGAACCGCCTAGAATCGTCACAAGTCGAATGGCATTTTCGAGGGATTTTCTGGTGACAATATCTGATGGCTTTATATCTTTTTCGAGCAATATACGCATGGCTTCACCTGCTTTAATTGCTTCTTTCTTTTTTTCTTCGCCTGTTGCTGGATTTGATGAGTTAAAAGGTAAGGCCATTCCGAGTGCTTCAATGGCAGAGGCCATTGTATTTGCAGTGTACATCCCTCCACAAGCACCTGCTCCTGGACACGCTTTCTCTACTATTTGATCAAATTCAGACTCAGACATTGTGCCTGCAACTTTACTACCCCAGGCTTCAAATGCGGAAACAATATCTAGTTTTTTACCATTATGACATCCCGAATCAATCGTTCCTCCGTATACCAAAATGGCAGGCTTATTGATCCGAATCATTGCCATTAAGGCGCCTGGCATATTTTTGTCACAGCCCACAACCGTAATCAATCCATCATAGCTCATCGCTTGCACGACTGTTTCCATCGAATCTGCAATGATATCTCTAGAAGGTAAGGAAAAACGCATTCCTGGTGTTCCCATTGAAATTCCATCACTCACACCAATCGTGTTAAAAATCAATCCAATAACATCTTTGTTTAAAGTGCCTTCTTTTACTAATTTGGCTAAGTCGTTTAGATGCATATTACAGGGGTTTCCTTCATATCCTGTGCTCGCAATTCCAACAAAAGGCTTTTCGAAATCCTCTTTGGTAAGCCCTATGGCGTGTAGCATTGCTTGTGCTGCTGGTTGCGTTGGATCTTGAGTGACTGTTCGACTGTATTTATTTAGTTGTTTCATGTGTCTATATCTATTCTTTAAAAAGGTCACATGGTGCCTGCCTGTCGCAGGAAGGCTCTCTATTAGTCATTTCCTTGTATGATAATAGTTTTAGCATGCTCGTTTTAATTTAAATTTTATACCTTCAAAGTATCGAAATTATATTTTTACATATTTAGCGGAAAAATTATCTCTTTAAATGGTCTAAACTCAACTGTTTAGAGTTTATGTTAAACTCTTGTTTTTTAGACAATTACCCTGCATATTGTATGACGTTCAGTACACAAAAATAATATTAAACACGTGGTAAGTCACTATCGTCTTTTAGAGGTAATACGGAACTGCCCATCAAATAGGTGTCTACATGGTGTGCCGCCTGTCTTCCTTCTGATATCGCCCAAACAATTAAGGATTGTCCGCGTCGCATATCTCCTGCTACAAATATACCAGGTACATTTGTTACATAATCTTTGGTTGTGGCTTTGATATTGGTTCTAAAATCCATTTCTAAACCAAATTGATCTGCAAGTGTTTTTTCAGCACCTGTAAATCCTAGTGCCAACAACACTAAATCGCAATCCCAAAGTTTTTCAGAATTTGGAACTTCTTTTAATTGTGGACGTTCGCCTTCTTTAAAAATCCATTCAACCTCAACGGTTTTTAAGGCTTTTAAGTTGCCTTTGTCGTCTCCAATAAATTCTTTGGTAGAGATGCTAAAAAATCGTTCTACTCCTTCTTGATGTGAAGATGTTGTCTTTAGTTTCATTGGCCAATAGGGCCAGGGTTGGTTTGCAGGACGTCCTTCTGAGGGTTTGGATAAAATTTCGAAGTTGGTAACCGATATTGCACCATGGCGGTTAGACGTTCCAATACAATCAGAACCCGTATCTCCTCCTCCAATTACTATTACATTTTTGTCTTTAGCTGATAGAATGTCTTTGAATTCTACCAACCCATCTACATACTGGTTGTTCAGTTTTAAAAATTCCATTGCTTGATGAACGCCTTTTAAATCTGCGCCTGGTATTGGGATGTTTCTTTTTACAGTTGCCCCTCCACATAGTACTATGGCATCAAAATCTTCTTTTAATTGATTGGCATCTATGTTTTCACCAACATGTGCATTGGTTTTAAAGACGATCCCTTCCTCTTCTAAGACTTTAAGGCGACGATCGATAACATTTTTTTCCATTTTAAAATCTGGAATTCCATAACGTAATAATCCTCCTACTTTTTTGTCGCGTTCAAAAACAGTAACGGAATGACCCGCTCTATTTAACTGTTGTGCGGCAGCAAGACCAGCAGGGCCAGAGCCAATTACAGCAACAGTTTTATCGGTTCTCACCTTTGGTGGTTGTGCTGTAATCCAGCCTTCTGTAAAGGCAGTTTCAACAATATTTTTTTCTATGTTTTCAATACTTACAGGATCTTCATTGATTCCCAAAACACATGCTTCTTCGCAGGGTGCTGGACATAGCCTCCCTGTAAATTCTGGAAAATTATTGGTAGAATGTAAAATTTCTGCCGCTTCTTTCCATTTGCCTTTGTAAACTTTATCGTTAAAATCTGGAATTAAATTTCCTAGAGGACAGCCGCTATGACAAAACGGAATTCCGCAATCCATACAGCGTGCACCTTGTTCTTTTAATTTAGACGTTTCTAATGGAATTGTAAATTCCTTGTAGTTTTTTATTCTTTCTTTTGGCGCTACATAGGTTTCGTCCTGACGCTCAAATTCTAAAAATCCTGTGATCTTTCCCATCCTTAAACTGTTTCTAGTTGTTCTTTTTCTAATCTTAGTAACGCCTGTCTGTATTCTTCTGGCAGTACTTTTTTGAATTTAGGAAGCATTGCTTCCCAGTCTTCTAAAATGCGTTTTGCTAATGGACTTGACGTCGACACAAAATGATTTTCGATTAATGTTCGTAATTGATTCACATCTTCCTCAAATTCGATTGGGTCGATATTTAAATCGGCACCATTACAATTCTTTGTAAATGTATTGTCGGAGTCTAAAACATAGGCGATTCCGCCACTCATTCCTGCTCCAAAATTTCTTCCAACACTTCCAAGAATTACCGCGACACCTCCAGTCATATACTCACAACCGTGGTCACCAATTCCTTCAACAACGGCTTTAGCACCTGAGTTCCGAACACAAAAACGTTCGCCAGCTTTTCCGTTGATATAAACTTCTCCAGCAGTTGCACCATAGAGCGTTACATTGCCCGTGATGATATTGTCTTCTGGAACAATTGTACTTGTTTCAGGAACTTTGATGATGAGTTTTGCACCCGACAATCCTTTTCCTAGATAATCGTTGGTGTTTCCGTGAACGGTCATGGTCACACCTTTGGTTGTAAAGGCTCCAAAACTTTGTCCTGCAGAACCATTAAAGTCTATGTTTATGGTGTCTTGTGGCAAGCCGTCTGCACCATAAATTTTTGATATTTCATTACTTAAAATCGCCCCAACAGCTCTGTCAATATTTGTAATAGGAAGTTTCAAATGTGTGCGTTGTCTTCTGAAGATTCCTTGATGTACTTGATTGATTATTTTGAAATCTAAATGGACACCGAGGTTGTGATCTTGCTCTTCAGTGTTGTATAACTTTACACCCTCTGCTACTTCAACTTTATGTAAAATAGGTGTTAAATCAATTCCTGAAGCTTTGTAGTGTTCAATGGCTTTATTGCGATTTAATTTTTGAACCTGACCCACCATTTCATCAACAGTTTTAAAGCCTAATTGCGCCATGATTTCACGCAATTCTTGCGCTACGAAATACATATAATTCACAACGTGCTCTGGTTTTCCTTTGAATTTTTTGCGCAATTCTGGATTTTGAGTTGCGATTCCTACAGGACAGGTATTTAAATGGCAAACTCGCATCATAATACATCCCGAAGCGACTAAAGGAGCGGTTGCAAAACCAAACTCTTCAGCACCTAATAGACATGCGATTGCGACGTCACGTCCGGTTTTTAACTGGCCATCACATTCCAAAACAATTCGATTTCTCAAATTATTCATCACCAATGTTTGTTGTGCTTCGGCAATTCCTAACTCCCAAGGAAGTCCTGCGTGTTTTAGAGAGGTTAATGGTGAAGCTCCTGTACCGCCATCAAAACCAGATATCAATACAACGTCTGCTTTGGCTTTTGCTACTCCGGCTGCCACGGTTCCTACACCTATTTCTGACACCAATTTAACATTCACTCGAGCGGCTCTATTAGCGGATTTTACGTCGTATATTAATTGTGATAAATCTTCAATAGAATAAATATCGTGGTGTGGTGGTGGTGAAATCAATCCTACATAGGGAGTTGAGTTTCTTGTTTTTGCAATTTCGGGATTTACTTTTGGACCGGGTAATTGGCCACCCTCACCAGGTTTTGCACCTTGAGCAATTTTTATTTGAATTTCGTTGGCACTGGTAAGGTAGTTTGAAGTCACTCCAAATCGTCCAGAGGCAACTTGCTTGATTGCTGAGTTTCTCCAATCCCCTTGTGCATTTTTATAGAAACGATCTTCATCTTCTCCTCCTTCACCAGAATTACTTTTTCCGCCAATTCTATTCATGGCAACCGCTAAGTTTTCATGGGCTTCTTTACTAATAGATCCATAAGACATGGCGCCTGTTTTAAATCGTTTTACGATTTCAGTCCAAGGTTCCACCTCATCAATTGATATGGGATCAAATTGATCAAATTCAAACAAACCTCTGATAGTCATAAGTCGCTTGGATTGGTCGTCAACTAGCTCTGAATATTCTTTAAAAGTAGAGGCTTTATTCGTACGAACTGATTCTTGAAGTTTTGCAACGGTTAGTGGGTTAAACATATGTTTTTCCTGTCCACGTCGCCATCTGTATTCGCCTCCAATTTCAATATCTGATTCAATATTCGGATTGAATGCATTTTTATGACGCTTTACAATTTCTTTTTCAATTTCTATCAACCCAATTCCTTGAATTCGAGTTGGTGTGTTTGGAAAATATTTTTCAACAGTGTTTGTGTTGATTCCTACACACTCAAATAATTGAGAGCCTCTGTATGAGTTGAGGGTAGAAATCCCGATTTTGTTCATCACTTTCAAGATGCCCTTTCCAATAGCTTTGTTGTAGTTCTTGATTGCAGTGAGGTATTCTAAATCCGAAATTTCAGAGTCTTTAATTTGTTTTTCAACAATTTCATTGACAATGTAGGGGTTCACTGCGCTTGCTCCAAAACCAAATAAAAGCGCAAAATGATGAACTTCTCTTGGTTCTGCAGATTCAATGACCAAACTAATTCTTGAGCGTTTATTGAGTTTGTGCAGCGCATGGTTCACATAGGAACAGGCTAATAGAGCTGGAATTGGCGCATGGTTTTCATCTACAAATCGATCGGATAAAATAATAATATTCGCACCTTCGTCGATTGCTTTGGACGCTTTGTTTACCAAGGTTTCGAGTGCACTTTCTAATTCGTTTAAGCCACGATTTACTTCATACAGCATCGAAATAGATTCTACTTTGAAGTTCGGGTTTGTGTCATAATTTCTAATTTTATCTAAATCATGCTTTGAAATTACAGGGTTTTGAATTTTTAGTTTTTTACATGCCTCAGAATTGATATCAAAAATATTGGTATCGCTTCCAAGGGTTAAACTAATGTCTGTAATTAATTCTTCACGAATCCCATCTAATGGAGGGTTGGTTACTTGCGCAAAGATTTGTTTGAAATAATTATAAATCAGTTGCGGGCGTTCGGACAAAACAGCAATTGGTGTATCGCTACCCATAGAGCCTATCGGTTCTTTGCCTAACTGTGCCATTGGGCGGATAATGGTATTTAGATCCTCTTTGGTATATCCAAAAGCAACTTCTCGTTTCTTTAAATCCACCTCGTCATATTTAATAGGACCTTTTTTGGCAGAGATGTCTTTTAGATGTACCAAGTTTTCGTTCAGCCATTTTCTGTACGGTTGTTTCGCTGCGATTTTTTCTTTGATTTCTTCATCGTTTACAATACGCCCTTCATTCATATCTACAAGAAACATTTTTCCTGGCTCCAAGCGTCCATGGAATTCAACTTCTTCTGGCTCAATATCGACCACTCCTGTTTCAGAGGACATGATGACATTCCCGTTTTTAGTTACTGTATATCGAGACGGTCTGAGTCCATTTCGGTCTAATACAGCACCTATGAAATTTCCATCGGTAAATGGGATCGATGCAGGACCATCCCATGGTTCCATTAGACAAGAATTATATTCGTAGAATGCTTTTTTAGAATCGGACATGTCTGGGTTTTTTTCCCAAGCTTCGGGAACTAACATCATCATGACTTCAGGAAGTGATCGCCCTGTCATTAATAACAATTCGACCACCATGTCTAAGGTTGCTGAATCCGATTTTCCTTTTAGAATTGTGGGGATTATTTTTTTGATATCCTCTCCAAAAGCATCACTTTT
This sequence comes from Flavobacteriaceae bacterium, assembly GCA_030835325.1. GTDB lineage: Bacteria > Bacteroidota > Bacteroidia > Flavobacteriales > Flavobacteriaceae > Hel1-33-131. The sequence continues at coordinate 32,947 of JAURPF010000160.1, forward strand.
TATGATTTCTTCTCTAGAAAACATCCGTGACACATTTCCTCTTAGGGTATTGATTTCTCCATTGTGACATATATATCGAAAGGGCTGTGCCAAATCCCAGGTCGGAAAGGTGTTGGTTGAAAAACGCTGGTGAACAAGTGCCAATCGGGTGTCTAAGGCAGAGTTAAAAAGATCCAGATAATATTCATTGATGTGTTCTGGCTTTAGTAACCCTTTAAAAATGATAATTTTTGTTGAGAGACTTGGAAGATAAAAGAATTTTGACTCTGATAACTTTGAGTCATATATTGTATGTTCTGATATTTTACGTGCTGCAAACAATTTCAAGTTAAAATCAAACTCCGATTGTTTTGGCTCTGATTTTCCGACAAAAACCTGCATTACAAAAGGCTCTGTTTTTTTGGCTATTTCACCCAAAACAACACTATTGACAGGAACTTTTCTCCAGCCTAAAATATGCAGTCCTTGCTTTTTAATTTCGGTTTCGAAAACTTCTATACAATAGGCTCTTTGGTTTTCTTTTCTTGGTAAAAAAACATTACTAACCGCATAGGCTCCAGCTTCAGGCAATTCAAACTCACAATATGTTTTAAAAAATTCATGAGGAATATCAATAAGAATTCCTGCGCCATCCCCAGTAACACCATCGGAGCTAACCGCACCTCTGTGTTCTAGTTTTACTAAAATTTCTAATGCTTTATGAATGATGTCATTGGATCGTTTGCCTGTCAAGCTGCATATAAATCCTGCCCCACAATTGTCGTGTTCAAACTCGGGTAAATAAAGTCCTTGCTTTTCTAACATACTTAAAATTATTTCTGGTTTAACCTTAATAAGCACGAAAGATAATTGGTTAAAACCTATTTAGAAAAAAGCCAATTCACTTTTTCGAAATTCCGATTTAGAACACCTATAAATGCATTTTGAACAATGAAAGCCTTGTTAGACTATCGAATATTCAACGGACAAATTGGTGATTTTTCATTCCAGCAGAAAAAAGCAAATAATGCTCAAAAAGTGATTACAAAAAAACCGCGCACTACTGAAATAACAAAAATAATACAAAAATAATTACATTACCCCAAAAATTTAGGGGGTTATATTGATTATTATATAAAAATACATCAACTACCCTACTTTTTTTAGGGGTATATTGTATTAATGATTAGTTTTGAGCCGTTAACTAAAAATATTAACTACAAAAATTAACTATTATGAAAAAAATTATTTTAAGTGCAATTGTTTTTGTTGGAGCCATGACTCTAAACGCACAAGATGAAGCTCCCAAATTATCGATCTCAGGAACGGTAGATGCCTATTACCAAACTTATTTATCAGCGCCTGATGATGTGTCAGGTTCTTTTGGGACTTCGTTTGCAGACGAGGCTGGATTTGCTTTAGGGATGGCTAATCTTATTCTTAGCTATGACGGCGAAAAAACCGGTGTAGTTGCGGATCTAGTATATGGCCCAAGAGGCGATTCTGCAGCAGGCGGTTATAACCTAAATCAGTTATACGCTTACTGGAATGTTTCTGAGTCAACTACATTGACTGCGGGACGTTTTAACACCTACTTAGGGTATGAAGTAATTTCTCCTACCGGAAACTTCAACTACAGTACTTCTTACTTATTCTCAAACGGTCCTTTTTCTCATGTTGGATTAAAAGCGGATTTTGCTTTGAGTGAAGACTTTAGCTTGATGTTAGCATTCATGAATCCTACTGACACTAACAACAACACCACTGGAGATTATGGATTTGGTGCTCAGTTAGGGTATGCAGGACAGTATTTAAACCTCTACTATGATAATGATTCTGTATTAGGTTTTGAAATTGACTATACAGGTGGGTTTGATTTATCTGAGTCTTTTTTCTTGGGAATCAATGGTGCATACCAAGTTAAAGACGATGCTGGTTTTTACGGAGCAGCGCTTTACCCACAATTAACAACATCTGAATCTTTTTCTATAGGATTAAGAGGTGAGCTTTTTGGATATCACGAAAAAGATGGCGAGGATTTGCCAAGTGTTTTTGCTACAACCTTAACAGGAAGCTACACTGTTGAAAACTTAACTATTAAGCCAGAAGTAAGATTAGATGCCTGGACAAACGGTGAAAACCTAGAGAATGGCTTACCATATGTTGACGCTGACGGTGTTGCCTCTGAGAGCTTAGCAGCATTTACTATTGCCGCTATTTACTCTTTCTAGAACCAATATTAACCAATCAAAATATATAATTTATGTCACACTTAATTAACAACTTGCCTTTAGTAATTCAGGATGCCGCTGCGGTTGAAAGTCTTGCTGGTGCGATCAAGGACGACATGGGAATGTTGTGGATGCTATTATCTGGTATCTTAGTGTTCTTTATGCAAGCAGGTTTTACTTTAGTAGAATCAGGAATGACACGTTCAAAAAATGCAGTAAATATCGCAATGAAAAACTTGCTTGATATTGCTGTAGGATCTCTTACCTACTGGTTTGTAGGATACTCTTTAATGTATGGCGACACTTCTAACGGATGGTTTTTCTGGAGTGGAATCATGCAAGGCGAAGGTGCCGATTTATTCTTCCAAACAATGTTTGCTGCAACTGCTGCGACTATTGTTTCTGGAGCAATTGCTGGAAGAACAAAGTACTCAACGTATGTTATCTTTTCAATCGTTATGACTGCCATCATCTACCCAATTGCAGGGGGATGGCAATGGCAAGGATCAGGATGGTTGACGGAGCTAGGCTTTATTGACTTTGCTGGATCTTCAATCGTTCATGCTGTCGGTGGTTTTGCTGCTTTGGTAGCGGCTTACTTAGTAGGTCCTAGAATTGGAAAATTTGTAGACGGAAAAGTAATGCCTATTCCGGGTCACAACCAAATATTAGCAACCTTAGGGGTATTCATACTATGGTTAGGATGGTTTGGTTTTAACGGTGGATCTCAACTGGCTTGGGGTGGAGATGATTCGGTTGCTGCTTCAACAGTAGTACTGATCACGAATCTTGCTGCTGCTGCTGGTGCATTAGGTGCGCTTATCACGACTTGGATCTGGTACGGAAAACCAAACTTAGCACAATCACTTAACGGTGCTTTGGCTGGGTTGGTAAGTATTACTGCAGGTTGTGGAAACATGACGGCTGGTGGTGCTGTATTAGCGGGACTTATTGGTGGTGTCATTGTTGTGTTCTCTATCGAAATCATCGAAAAGAAACTCAAAATTGATGATGCTATTGGAGCTGCATCTGTTCACGGAGTTGTTGGATTTTGGGGTACGATTGTGATCGGGCTTTGGGGTGTAGACGGCGACGATGGACTTGGATTATTCAATGGAGGTGGAGCTGATCAACTTATAGCACAACTTACAGGGGGCGTTGCCTATGCTGTTTGGGCTGTTGTTCTTTCGTTTATTGTATTCGGAATCCTCAAGAAAACTGTTGGATTAAGAGTGACAGAAGAAGAAGAAGTTGCTGGACTTGATATCTCTGAACATGGATCTATTGCTTATCCAGGTAAAAGAGAAAGAGGTCAAGAGTAATTTCAACACAATACTGAGCATTCAATGCTCTCAAAAAATTAAAAATTAGTTTGTGATTTTTAGTTTGTGTTAAAAACCCTAGGAGCCATGTGCTTCTAGGGTTTTTATTTTTAGCTTTTTTATGTTATTTGCTTGTTATACCTTTATTATTTATAGGGTAATTTTATTAATATCGCAAAAACACATAACACCCTCCTATAATTTAAGGGGGTATTTATTTTTTTATATACTTTTGAAAAAATTAAAAATTCATTTCAATGAAAAAAGTAGAGGCAATCATTAGAAAATCTAAATTTTCTGCTGTCAAAAAAGCACTGCATGATGTCGGTGTCAATTTCTTTTCCTATTGGGACGTCACAGGCCTAGGAAACGAAAAAGAAGGCCATGTTTACAGAGGTGTTTCTTATAGCACCAGTGACATACAAAGACGTTACCTATCAATTGTCGTTAATGATGATTTTGAGGAAGTGACCATAAAAGCAATCCTAGAAGCCGCATCGTCTGGAGAGGTTGGTGATGGAAAAATCTTTGTATCACAGATCGATGAAGTATATAGAATTAGAACCGGCGAAAAAGGCGGAAACACACTAAAATAACAACAATGGAATTACTTACAATCAACAACGTATGGATGATGATCTGTACGGCACTCGTCTTTTTTATGCATACAGGGTTTGCATTTCTCGAAATCGGACTTACCCGTCAAAAAAACACGATTAATATTTTATTTAAAAACATCTTTATTATCACGGTCGGACTTTTACTTTATTATATAGTCGGCTTTAACCTAATGTATCCAGGCGACTTTAATGGTGTCTTTGGATTTGCTGGTTTTGGATTAGATGCTCCTTTAGCAGATGGCACATTTGATTTAGCATATAGCGAAGGCTATACTTATTGGACCGATTTCTTATTCCAAGGCATGTTTGCAGCAACTGCTGCAACTATTGTTTCGGGTGCTGTTGCAGAGCGCATGAAAATTGGCGCTTTTATGATTTTCACGATCTTATATGTAGGTTTCGTGTATCCAATTGCAGGTTCTTGGCAATGGGGTGGTGGATTTTTATCTTCATTAACAATTGGAGAAACCGAAGGCTTTTATGACTTTGCAGGTTCTACACTTGTACACTCCGTTGGTGGGTGGGCTGCTTTAGTCGCTGTTTATCTTTTAGGTTCGCGAATAGGAAAATTTAGCAATGGAATGTCACAGGCAATTCCTGGACATAGTATTCCATTGGCAACAGCGGGGGTTCTTATTCTATGGTTGGGTTGGTTTGGTTTTAATGGAGGCTCTGTACTTTCTGCAGATCCAGAAGCTACATCCTTAACATTAGTAACGACTTGTTTGGCAGCTGCGGCAGGTGGCGTTATTGCGATGATTACCTCAACAATATTGTATAAAAACTTAGACTTAACAATGTTTCTAAATGGAATATTAGGAGGTCTTGTAGGGATTACGGCAGGAGCCGATCAAATGAGCCCAGGTGATGCAATCCTAATTGGAGCAATTGCCGGAGCCCTTATTGTATTTACTGTGAGTTTAATCGATAAAATTAAGTTAGACGACCCAGTAGGCGCCATAGCTGTACACCTTATTTGCGGAATTTGGGGAACTCTAGCCGTAGGACTTTTTGGAGCCAAAGCAGGTTTTGATCAATTTGTAATTCAACTCATAGGGGTTTTGTGTTATGCAGTATTTTGTATAGCAACCTCTTTTGTTATTATATACGCCTTAAAGAAAACTGTGGGCATCCGAGTTTCGGAACGAGAAGAGCTAGAAGGTCTAGATGCACACGAACATAAAATGGACGCTTACCCAGATTTTAGATTAAATGAACATTAATCAACTCATTTAATTAGTCAACAAAAAGCCTCTAAAAACAATTTAGAGGCTTTTTAATTTAATATAACTTTTAATTTTATGCAGAGTTTCGGCTCGCATTGATATTTCCAAACAAAGAGCGCATTACGATTTTTTCATACGTTTGGATTTGAGATTCGTCTCTAGGCGTTTCTTTTTCTAGTTCCTGAATTTTCTTTAAAGCATATTGTTGAATCGTTAATAAGGGCAAAACAATTGATTCTCTAACCGAAATTGAAGCCTTCCCAGCAGGTTCTCCCTGCATCAATTCATCATAGCCCGTTAACTTTAATAACAAGCGTTTTGTAGTAACATATTCGCTATAAATCACATTCCAAAAAGCACCGTATTCGGGGTCTTCAGACATGTACTTTGTCAAATCAAAAAATGATTTTGACAAGGACATCATACTGTTTTCAATGAGGGTTTTGAAAAAATCTGAGGTTTCAAACAAGCGCTGAGCTTTGTCAAATTCGCCAATGTCTTCGTAATGTTTGAGAGCTGTTCCAACCCCAAAAAATCCTGGAACATTTTGTTTCAATTGACTCCAAGACCCTACAAATGGGATGGCACGTAAATCTTCAAACACCAAGCCTTCTGATTTTCCTCGTTTTGATGGGCGACTCCCAATATTTGTTTTTGCATAAAACTTCAACGTACTCATATGTTCTAAGTAAGGTATAAACTTTGGATGGGCTTTAAAGTCAACATACGCTTCATAACTCAATTTAGACAACTGCGCCATGACCTCCCTGTTTTCAGGTGTCATTCTAAGGTCTTTATCGCTAAGGCTATTGTGAATTCCAGAGCTAATCAATTGTTCTAGATTGTATTGTGAAGACTCTAACGTTCCAAAATTTGAGCTGATTGTCTGTCCTTGTATTGTAAGTTGCACTTCTTTGTCTTCGATTGTAGGGCCTAAAGAGGCGTAAAAATTATGTGTTTTACCGCCACCCCTTGCAGGTGGTCCGCCACGGCCATCAAAGAAAATAACGGTAATATCGTGCTTTCTAGATATCGCTGTTAGCAATTCTTTTGCCTTATAAATTGCCCAGTTGGCCATTAAATACCCTCCATCTTTTGTGCCATCACTAAACCCAAGCATTATGGTTTGTCTGTTGCCACGCGCTTCTAGATGGGCTCTATAATTAAGATTCGAATACAACTCTTCCATTACGGAAGGGGCATTTTCTAAGTCAGTAATTGTCTCAAAAAGAGGGGCTATATCAACGGTTAATTCGTCCCCGAACGCCACTAGCTTTAGCATGGCATATAATTGCATGACATTAAGTGTGGTTTGATTGTTACTAATAATATAGCGGTTGGCAGCTTTCTCGCCATTGGTGTGCTGTATCGATTTGAGCGCCTCCATTGTTTTAAGCGCCTTCAAAGTATTCTTGTCTGAAATTAACGACAAATCAAGAGATCCTTTTATTTTTGAAAGAATTTCAACCTGATCGGCTTCTGTTAAGCTGTGGTAGTTTTTAGGAAACACTTTACTTCCACTTTCTATCAACGCATCCACCATATCATTAAACACTTTGTTGTGTTCACGACTGTCTTGACGAATGTCTAAGGTAGAAAAATGAAATCCAAATAAATGAATTTTATTTAACAGACTGTTCACTTCAGAGGCATAAAGAGATTGGTGTTTTTCAACAACAATCGATTTAATAGCCTTTAACTCTGTTGTTAAATGCTCTAAAGTTAAGGTCGATTTTTTATTGGTGATAATCTTATAGAGCTCTGCCTCTAATGCTATTACGCGATCTTCGACTCCCGCAAAAGACAATTTTCTTTTAAGCTTGCGGAGGTCACGATAATAATTTTTTATGATGGTTTCACGAAGTCTCGCAGCTACCTTGAGCGTAATTTCTGGAGTTACAAACGGGTTCCCGTCTCTGTCGCCTCCTGGCCAAAACCCAATATTAATAATATCATTATCAATATGCTTACCATTAAAAATATTTTGTTGAATGTAATCATAAACTGTCCCAAAAGACTTGTAAAACACATTCTCTAAGTACCAAATCAAACTCACTGCCTCATCGTAAGGCGTGGGTTTGGATTGTTTAAAGAAAGGCGTTTTACCGAGTTGCGCTAAGAGTTCGTTGATGCGAAACAAATCATTTTCGCGAATGGCTTCTGTCAAATCTGTGATGATTCCCAATACAGAACCTGGGTAAAATTGCGTGGGGTGTGCTGTTAACACAATACGTACTTTAAATTCTTCTAAGCATTTTTGAAGCTTTTCTAATTTATTTTCAGATGTCGCTACTTCTTTTAAGCTTCGCAGAGTTCCTATTCCGTCCATGTTGTTTACAATAGGAAATGCCGCATCTTCGATGGCATCAAATAACACCACTTGACGCTCTATATACTGTATGAAACGAAACAATAAATTGATCTGACTTTTTGGGGTACGCCTTGCTTGGTATTTTTTAAAAAATGAATTAACGATAGTCGTTGGGTCTTCATTGTTAGCAAATCCCTTTTGACAGGTTTCAAAAAAAAGTGGCAGTAAAGCACCTGTTTTGGTAATGGAATCAAACGGTAAAGTCATAAATATACTGTTGTATATTTGATATTTTGATAATACATTTTGGTTGAACCTGGTGATTTTTGGTTGTGTAGACATTAATTCAATTCATTTATTTGGCCTCAAAATTACTAAAGCATCATCAATTCTCATCTATAAAACTGGAATTTTTACGAATTTTTATATATTGACTGGCTTCTCAAGGCGAAATCTTAGCAAAGAAGATAAAATGTTCAATATTTTTTAGCGATATCTAAAAATTTAACCGGTTGTTTACTTATTTGTATCGATAAATCGTCTGACTTACTGTAAATTTAGACTTTCTAATTGCTATCTCTTTTTTTATGATTGAAATCGAACGTAAATTTTTGGTAAACTCCAACGACTATCGCGCAAAAGCATCTTCAGTCATTACGATTACTCAAGGCTATCTAAATTCCGACCCCGAACGATCGGTCAGAATTCGACTCACAGATCAAACAGCATTTATCACTGTAAAAGGAAAAAGCAATGAAAGTGGACTGAGTCGATTTGAATGGGAAAAAGAACTTTCTAAAACAGAGGCAGAAGCACTTCTAAAACATTGTGAAAAAACCATTATTAGCAAAACTCGTTATGAAGTTCCTGTGGGGGCTCATTTGTTTGAAGTGGATGAATTTTTAGGTGCCAACAAAGGCTTGGTTGTGGCTGAGATTGAACTTGGTTCGGAGGATGAAACATTCTCCAAACCCGATTGGCTTGGGGAAGAAGTAACGGGAACGACAAAATATTACAATTCCAACCTCAGCAATACCCCTTTTTGCGATTGGAAGTGATTGCGTAATTAGCATTAAAATGCGTGTAAAATTATTATATTCGCAACTTAAGTCGATTTTAAAAACCATACAAATGAACACAAACTCAAGTGATTTTAAAATTCAAGACGTACTGGATGCTCTTGGTGTAAAAGACATAAATTTAGGAACGTCCACGGGTACAAATAGTTTTTCTAACGGCACTAGTATCGATAGTTTTTCTCCTGTCGATGGCAAGAAAATTGGGCGTGTCATTTGCACGTCTAAAGAAGATTATGAGGTGGTAATGACGGCAGCAACAGCGGCGTTTCCTGAGTGGCGAGCAATGCCTGCACCTCAGCGTGGCGAAATTGTACGTCAATTTGGAAATAAACTAAGAGATTTAAAAGAGCCCCTTGGAAAATTAGTGTCTTATGAAATGGGAAAGTCTTTGCAAGAAGGCTACGGTGAAGTTCAAGAAATGATTGACATCTGTGATTTTGCGGTAGGGTTGTCGCGACAATTGAACGGACAAACGATTCCTTCAGAGCGTCCTGGTCATGTCATGCGTGAGCAATGGCACCCGATTGGCGTGGTGGGGATTATTTCGGCGTTTAATTTTCCTGTTGCTGTATGGGCGTGGAATACGGCACTGGCGTGGGTTTGCGGCGATGTCTGTGTATGGAAAGGCTCTGAAAAAGCACCTCTGTGTGTTATTGCTTGTCAAAATATTATTGCCGAAATTTTAAAACAAAACAACTTGCCAGAAGGAATTTCATGTATTATCAATGGCGATTTTACCGTTGGAGAACTGATGACTACCGATACCAGAATCCCTTTAGTATCTGCAACGGGCTCTACCAGAATGGGGAGAATTGTTGGGGCTACTGTTGCTAAGCGTTTTGGAAAATCGCTCCTAGAGTTAGGGGGCAACAATGCCATTATTATTGCTCCAACAGCAGATTTAAAAGTGGTCGTGCCTGGCGCTGTATTTGGAGCTGTAGGTACCTGTGGTCAGCGTTGTACTTCGACTCGCCGACTCATTATTCACGAGTCTGTATATGACAAAGTAAGAGATGCAATTGTGGGGGCTTATCGACAATTGATCATAGGAAATCCTTTGGATGAGAAAAACCATATTGGACCTTTAATCGATCAGGATTCTGTAAACACGTATTTAGCAGCTATTGAAAAAGCAAAAGCCGAAGGTGGCACTATGTTGGTTGATGGCGGTGTTTTAGAGGGCGAGGGCTATGAAAGTGGCTGCTATGTAAAACCTGCCATTATTGAGGCTGAAAACCATTTTGAAATTGTGCAACACGAAACCTTTGCACCAATTTTATACTTAATGAAATATTCTGGAGGCGTAGAAAACGCCATCCAAATACAAAATGGAGTTGCGCAAGGATTGTCTTCTGCGATTATGACCAACGAGCTGAAAGAAGCCGAAAAATTCTTGTCTTATGCCGGCTCAGATTGTGGTATCGCGAATGTAAATATTGGCACTTCTGGTGCCGAAATTGGTGGTGCTTTTGGCGGTGAAAAAGAAACAGGAGGTGGACGCGAGTCGGGTTCAGATGCTTGGAAGGTATACATGAGACGCCAAACAAATACCATTAATTATTCGGATGAATTGCCCTTGGCACAAGGAATTAAATTCGATTTATAAGCTGTTTTTAGCTTACAGGACTAAAAAGTCACAACCCTTGGTTGTGACTTTTTTTTATTTTGGGGTCAAATGGTATATAGTACCGAAATAAACGCAAGTCTGCGGTTGTTTCACGCTAGACATTATTAAAATAATACACGTTTATAAACAATTAACCCTAAATAGAAAATTATGAAAAAATTAGTAGCAGAATTTATCGGCACAATGTGGCTGGTGCTAGGAGGATGTGGAAGCGCCGTTATTGCATCGGGAGTTTCTAATGTAGGAATAGGACTTGTTGGAGTTTCTCTTGCTTTTGGACTTACAGTATTAACAGGAGCCTATGCCTTAGGACATATTTCTGGAGGTCACTTTAATCCAGCTGTATCTGTAGGCCTATGGATTGGAGGAAGGTTTGACAAGAAAGATTTACTGCCATACATTGGTTCTCAAGTATTAGGGGGGGCTTTGGGAGCAGCAATTTTATATTTAATAGTAAGCAGCTCCGTTGGTTTTTCTGGAATTGGTTCAGAACCAGGTGCATTTGCAACAAACTTTTATGATGCAAATGTGTATGGAGTAAACTTTGGAATGATAGGAGCTTTGGTAACAGAAATCGTTATGACATTTATGTTCTTAATAGTAATTCTTGGAGCAACTCATAAAAATGCCTCCCCAGGTTTTGGCGGGATGACAATTGGTTTGGCTTTAACTTTAATACACCTGATTAGTATTCCTGTAACAAATACCTCTGTAAACCCAGCAAGAAGCACTGCAGTAGCAATTTTTGCTGAAGCAAATGCAATGGGTCAATTGTGGTTGTTTTGGGTTGCTCCAATGGTGGGTGCAGTTTTGGCTGGGATCGTTTACAAGTTCATTTCATCAGAATAAAGGAACTTAGCCATTGGCTAATAATAAACAGTCTGTATTAAAGTATGAATTGAAAAGATAGTTGAAAAATTATATAGTTCATAGCCTCTCGGCTTTGAGCATCTGGTGCTTGCAAGACTATAAAGTCACAACCAAGGGTTGTGACTTTTTTTGTTTGTTTGTGTCCAAATAAAACACACACGATAATTTGTTGTTGAGTGTGAACTATATAAACCGAATCACATGAGCAAAAAAACCGTTTATTTACTGGGAATTTTATTCACCATTATTATTGGGTCTATCCTTTATTATTACTTCTGTAGCAATTCTTGTCAAAACACAACAAACAACAAGCAATCAACCATTTCAAATACCTCCAATGGGTCTAAAAGCTTAAATCCCTTTTCAATATCTGGAGCGGACCTTGACATCAGGGCTAATGAAAACTTTAACTTTAACTACTCAGGACATACCATTTTGATGCCTATCCCTGAATTATTAAAAGATTCCGTCGAAAAATTAAAAACCTACATGGCTCTAAACCCCTCAAAAATTTTAAAAGTAATAGGCCTTTTTAAAGAGGAAGAGTCAAATACATCGACTTTTAAAAACCTAGGTTTAGCTCGCGCCGATGCCGTTAAAACACAACTAAGCTCATGGGGTATTTCTGCTGATAAAATTATTACTTCTGGAAAAATCAGTGATAGCTTACATCAAGATATTAATGGTGTTTTACACGGTCCTTTTGTTCTTTTAATTGACGAAAACTTGTCCGAACAGAGTCTTCTAAAAAAAGTGCTATTAAAATCTCCTACATTAATGACTTTTGACTCTGGGAAACACAAAACATCAAACGCGGCATTTAAAAAAGAATTTATTGAGGCGTTAGTTAATTACCTCAACTCGGATGAAGAAAATTCTTGCACAATTTTTGGACATTGTGATAGCGATGGCTCAGATCAATTCAATTTGAAACTTGGACAGCGTCGTGCCTATTTTACAAAAAGTCAATTATTAAAGTTGAACATAAGTAGTTCCAAAATCAAAACCATATCGAAAGGAGAATTCGCCCCAATTGCGACCAATAATACTGCTGCCGGAAAAGCGAAAAACAGACGAACACAAGTAATTATTAATTAAATAAAAATCAAAACTATGAACTGGTATATGTTAATTCCCCTAATCGTTGGACTCTTATGTGCCTTATTTGGATACCTTTTAGGCCGCTTGTTTAACAGTCGGAGAGTCTGTTATAATTGTGACAGCTATCAAACAAAGATTGAACGCCTCCAAGCAGAATTAACAGCTTGTAGGAACCAAAAAACAACAGCTAAAACCTCTATTACAGAAACAGATGAGGGTACACGATTTAATGCAGCCCTAGCTAAAAGTGTGTTTGGGAAGTCCATTAAGGAAAATGACCTAACAATTATTGAGGGAATTGGTCCAAAAATTCAACAACTATTTCACAATAATGGTATTAGAAGTTGGAAATCTTTCGCGGATTGTAGTGTTGCAGAGTGCCAAACAATTTTAGACAGTGGTGGAGACGCCTATAAAATACATGTTCCAGGAACATGGCCAAAACAAGCCCGTATGGCATACGATGGTGAATGGAAAAAATTATTGGATTGGCAAGATGTGTTAAAGGGTGGAAGATAGTGCCTTACCTAACTATACTTTGCCTTTCTTAAAATTCGCATACTTTCTTTGTAGAGCGCATATACTTCTTCGCTGTGTTCATAAAACAAGGGCTTTGCGGCTTGAAGTTGTGGGAGCGCAGCTTTAAAACCATTAAAATAACAGATTAGATAAGTCGCAGGAACATTTTTTAAATCTTTGAGCTGTGCAGCTGATAGCTTCATCCCTTGCTTAAGTCTATCCATAAGCGCATTATTCGTATTAAAAATATGGTGGAGAATTTTTTTGTCGTACTGAGGTGGCTCAAACAACAATTTTGAATCAATGCTGTAAATGGCATTATTCCCAAAAGTAATGACCGTTTCCTCCAACTGATAATAGGTGTTTTTGCCATTCAAACCCAAATTCACATACTCAATAATTTTAAAAGAATCGTTGTCGTAAGAAAGTTCTACAGCATCCAAAGTGGAATAAAACAAACGCACTTGCTCATTAATCAACTCAATATCCACCCGCGAATAAAATGTTTGTGTTTTGATTTTCTTTTTTTGACCAGACCAACACATCACAAAATATTCTTTAAAAACCTTATAAGTTGGGTTGTAGTCTTTGCGTTGAGCCATAAAATCAAACACTCCGTCCAACGTATATTCAATATTATTTCGGGAATGGGACTCAATAGACGCCACAATTTCAGAATTGGAATCCGTCAATTCTATATCAAACACCTTGGGCACACTCATACTGCCGTCTCTAAAAAATACATTTCCTCCATAATATTTCCAAATATTTTTTCGAAGCGACGTAATTTCTTGAGATTCTTTTGGGCGAATGGTCACCAACCCCACCACTTTATCGTCGTCTAAATGAGGAAACGGAATGTTTTCGTACTGAATAATTGGTGGGTGACTTAGGTAGGCGTTTACTAAATTTTGAATTTTACTGTCGTCAAAAAAATCAACCCCAATAATGTGGCTGTACTGATCGTCAACTCCAATCACGATGTACGAATTGTTATTTGGGTTGCTATTGGATAAGGCACAAATGTGTTTCAGAAACTTCGCCTTACCCTCCTTGCTACTGATGTTAATTTTTAACTTTTTATCATAAAAACTATTTTCGTCATTATGCGCAAGTAGATTTTTGATAAGCAGTCGTTTATTAATCATTTTTAAATCTTTTAGGGAACCTTATGTCCTTGGCTTGCTTCCAGTATTTTAAACCAATCTTGGGTTGATAAATGTATCGATACGACTTTCGAAGCCGCTTTGATACGTTCTAAATTTGTACTGCCAATCACAGGGTGAATCCCCGAAGGGTGTTGTAAGATCCAAGCCAACATTAACTGATCTGGCATAGCGTTATACGTAGCGGCTAAACTCTCGATTTGGTCTAAAATACGTTTTTTTTGAGGTGTTGTTTCCTCGCTAAAAATGGCGCCTAAAGGTGCCCATGCCATCGGCGTAATTTTTTGTGTTAACATCTGATCCAAACGTCCGTCAAAAAGTGCCTGACACTGCACAGCAGAAAACTCAATTTGATTCACTGCAATAGCCACTTCACTTGCAATAAGATTCACTTGTGAAGGTGTAAAATTGGACACTCCAAAATGAATCATTTTTCCTTCTTTTTTTAACTGTTCAACCGCCTCCATAACCTCATAAGGATCCATTAATGGGCTGGGGCGATGAATCAAAAGCACATCTATATAGTCTGTTTGTAAATACTTGAGAGAGGCCTCTGCAGAAGAAATAATGTATGCTTTTGAACAATCGTAATGTTTGATTTCGTTTGAACGGTTTGGAGTTACCAACTGAATCCCACACTTAGTAATAAACTGAACGCTTGATCTCGATATCCCTGTCTTGGAAAACGCCATTCCAAAAGCAGATTCTGTAGTATAGCCGCCATAAATATCGGCATGGTCAAAAGAACTGATCCCTAAATCGACCGTCGTTTCAATCATGCGTTGCATCTCGTTTGGGTTGAATTTTTTTCCCCAAACACCCCAAGACATGGTCCCGGCAATAATTTTTGAAAAGTGACTTTTATTCATTCTTGTGAATTGGAGTCTAAAATTAACAAACAATCGTTTATTATGCCCTAAAACAACTTTAAGTTTTAACCAATTATTAACAAGGAGAACGGAAATATTTTAACAAATTGCGTAACCAATAAAAAATAGCCCAAATAAAATTACATAAATTATCAAAATGGAAGAAAATAACACTGCTGTTGACATTGCGTCAATAAATAAAAAAACTGAAAAAGAAAGTGCTTTTGTGGACTTGCTCACGCTCGAAATGGGCAAAGTGATTGTCGGACAAAAACACATGGTTGAACGTTTACTCATTGGACTTTTAGGTCAGGGTCATATTCTGTTAGAAGGGGTTCCTGGTTTGGCTAAAACACTTGCTATTAATACCTTATCACAAGCGGTTGCAGGTAGTTTTAGTCGGATTCAATTCACCCCAGACCTCTTGCCTGCCGATGTTATTGGAACCATGATTTACAACATCAAAGCCAATGATTTTACAATCAAAAAGGGACCAATTTTTGCAAACTTTGTTCTGGCTGATGAAATCAACCGTGCGCCTGCCAAAGTACAATCGGCACTCCTAGAGGCAATGCAAGAAAAACAAGTTACTATTGGCGATGAATCCTTTGTTTTGGACAAACCCTTTCTTGTCATGGCAACTCAAAATCCAGTAGAACAAGAAGGAACTTACCCGCTCCCTGAAGCTCAGGTGGATCGTTTCATGTTAAAAACAATCATTGATTATCCAAAAATTGAAGACGAACAACATATTGTTCGTGCCAATTTAAAAGGGGCTTTTGAAAAAATTAAACCCGTTGTAACGGTAAAGCAAATTTTGAGTGCACAAGCAGCCGTTAGAGAGGTTTATATGGATGAAAAAATTGAAAAATATATTTTAGACATCGTTTTTGCAACGCGATATCCAGAAAAATACCGCTTGGCAGAACTAAAACCTTTAATTTCTTTTGGAGCGTCTCCTAGAGGAAGTATCAATCTAGCAACCGCAGCAAAGTGCTATGCTTTCATTAAACGCCGTGGATATGTGATTCCAGAAGACGTCCGTGCTGTTGTCTATGACGTATTACGCCACCGTATCGGTATTACATATGAAGCGGAAGCGGAAAACGTAACTTCAGAAGATATTATTAGTAAAATTGTCAATGTAATTGAGGTGCCTTAATTCGTAGTGACTTTTTGTGAGATTTATAAATCACACACCCAACAGCACACTTATCAAATGGATACCAAGGAATTACTAAAAAAAGTTAGAAAAATAGAAATCAAAACACGGCGGTTGTCCGACCATGTGTTTGGAGGTGAATATCACTCAACCTTCAAGGGTCGTGGTATGACCTTTTCTGAAGTGAGACCGTATCAATATGGGGATGATGTTCGAAACATTGATTGGAACGTTACGGCCCGCTGCAACGAACCACATATTAAAGTATTTGAAGAAGAGCGGGAACTGACAATGATGTTAATGGTTGACGTATCGGGGTCCAAATTGTTTGGTACCGAACCACAGTTTAAAAATGAAATTGTTACTGAAATTGCCGCAACCTTAGCCTTTTCAGCAACACAAAACAATGATAAAATCGGGTTGATTTTGTTTTCCGATGGAATTGAATTATACATCCCTCCAAAAAAAGGACGTTCTCATGTGTTGAGAATTATTAGAGAGCTCATTGAGTTTGAACCTAAAAGTAAGCTCACAGATATTGCAGAAGCTCTAAAGTTTTTGTCAAATGTGATGAAAAAGAAAGCTATTGTCTTTTTACTTTCTGATTTCATGTCTGATGACTATCAACACAACTTGAAAATTGCCTCAGGAAAACACGACATCACAGGAATCAGAATTTATGACAAATACGAATCTGAAATTCCAAATTTAGGAATGGTGCAAATGGAAGATCAGGAAACTGGCGCCTCCTTTTTAGTGAATACCGCCTCAAAAACAGTGCGTAAAAACTACCAAACAAACTATCAAAACAAGCTTCATTATTTTTCTGATAGTTTTAAAAAATCGGGGGCTGGGGCACTCGGTTGCAGAATCGATGAAAGCTATGTGAAAAAATTATTAGGATATTTTAAACAACGTGGATAAATAGCACATGAAAACAGATAGAACCATAAAACAGCGTTCCTCTCAAAACACTCTTTTGAGTCTTCTCTGTGTGCTTATTTCACTAATAGGCTATGGTCAAGTAACGTCTAGTATCGATTCAACCGCCATAAAAATTGGAGCCGAGTTGTTTTATAAAATCCAGGTGAAAACCGATTCTACCACGCTTGTGGTGTTCTCTGAAGAACAAACCTTTCAACCACTTGAAATGATCAACAGTTATTCAATTGACACCACCAAAAAAGAGGGTTATTATCAACTCACAAAAACCTACGGGTTGACTCAATTTGACTCAGGAGTCTATACCATTCCAAAACAAAAAATTAGGGTTGGAGATGCCATTTTTTTCACCGATTCTTTACAAGTTCAGGTAAATCCAGTTGCAGTAGATACCACCAAGCAAAAGCTGTTTGACATTAAACCGCTTATCGAAGTTGATAAAAACCCTTCTAAAATTTGGAGTACTCTTGGGTTGATCTTACTCGCCATACTAGGAGTTGGATGGGTTTTATACTGGTTTATATGGCGAAAAAAACCCATGACCGAAGCAGAAAAAATTGCAGCACTAAAACCTTATGAACGCGCCAAACTAGCGCTTGAAAAATTAGATGAAGAACGGTACTTTGAAAATGAAGAAATTAAAACGTATTACTCGGATTTGACCTTAATCTTAAGACAGTATCTAGATGAAAAAGTGTACGAACAATCGTTAGAAAGTACAACAGACGAGTTGATATTCCAACTAAAAACACTCGAAGCCGCCAATCAAATTAAGTTAAGTAAAGAAACCATTCAGAATATTGAAACTATTTTGAAACGTGCCGATTTGGTAAAATTTGCTAAATCAAAACCTGATTATCAACTTGCAAAACTCGATAAAAACACTATCGATCTCGAAATTGACCGTGTAAAAGAAGGGCTTCCTGAGCCTACCGAAGAAGAGTTGTTAAAAGATTTAGCCTACCGCGAGGAGCTCGCCCGAAAACAAAAACGCAAAAAAATTACACAAATTACTGCTGCCATTTTAGGTGTATTTTTTATTGCAATGATTGGACTTGTAATCCGTTCTGGATTCACAGAAGTCAAAGACACCGTGCTTAGAAACCCTAGTAAACTTTTATTAGAAAAAACGCCTTGGGTGACAAGCGAATATGGTGCTCCTGGAATCACCATTTCAACACCTGAAGTTTTGCAGCGTCAAATCGTAGAGCTTCCAGAGGACATGAAGGGCAAGGTTCAAACGGTGGCTTTTTCATACGCTGGAACCGACACACCAATTGATGTGGTTATAAACAGCTCAAAATATGCGCCGGAAACCGACGATGAAGGTAAACAAAAAGAGGTTCAAATTGATCTTATAAATGCGGCGGAAGGGGTCTTAGACCGTTTTGAAAAAAACGGCACTAAAAATATTATAACACGCAACGAACAGTTTATAACCCCCAATGGACAGGAAGGGCTCAAAACGTTTGGAACCGCCGAATTTCTTGCAGAGGGCAAACTCGTAAAGGGTGCCTATATTGTTTTAGGATTTTCAACACCAAGTTTATTACAACAAGTTATTTTAACTTGGAAAGAGGAGGATGTATATGCCGACCAAATTGTCGAACGTATATTAAATTCTATCGAACTCATTAAACTCACAAAAGACGACAAGTAATGTTTAACGGAATCGATTTTACTCAAAAAGAATTTTTATGGCTGCTTCTTGTGTTGCCTTGCTTGGTATTTTGGTATGTGTTGAAACACAAAAAACAGACTGCTCAATTGAGCATTTCAAGTGTGCAAGGCTTTCAAAAAAATACGATATGGAGTACGTTCAAACATTCATTATTCGTTTGCAGAATGGCAGCAATTATTTTGGTTATTTTGGCGCTTGCCCGCCCTCAAACGGTTGATGTGTCTTCCAAAACAAAAACAACTCGTGGAATTGATATTGTGATGGCCATTGATGTTTCAGCGAGTATGTTGGCAAAAGACCTAAAGCCAAACCGGCTTGAGGCGCTAAAAAACGTAGCCGCAGATTTTATCAAAGGACGGCCAAATGACCGAATAGGACTTGTAGAATATGCTGGGGAAAGCTATACAAAAACCCCCATTACAAGCGATAAAAGTATTGTACTTCAATCGTTAAGAGATATAAAATACAACACAGTGATCACTGGTGGAACTGCCATCGGGATGGGACTCGCAACTGCCGTGAACCGCATTAAAGACAGCAAAGCAAAAAGTAAAATTATTATTCTTTTGACGGACGGCGTTAATAATGCTGGATTTATAGACCCTCAAACAGCAAGCGAATTAGCGGTAGAATATGGTATTAAAACATACACCATCGGGTTGGGAACCAACGGCATGGCGTTGTCACCAATTGCCATTCGAAATGGCCAATTTCAATATGGGAAAATTCAAGTGGAAATCGATGAAGAGCTCTTAAAAGAAATTGCGGAGGTCACTGGAGGGAGATATTTTAGAGCAAACAACAATCGTAAATTAATGGAAATTTATAAAGAGATTGATAAGCTCGAAAAAACGGAAGTAGAAGAATTCAAGTTTTACAATTATGAAGAGAAGTTTAGACCTTTAATTTGGATCGCCCTTGGGTTGTTGTTGTTTGAGTTTTTGTTGCGATTTACACTATTTAGAAGTTTTGTTTAGATGTATCAATTAGAAGAAAAAATATGGTTTTGGTTGCTGCTCATCATCCCTGTGATGTTGGTCGTGTTTTTGTGGACACTTCTCTGGAAAAAACGCGTCCAGAAAAAATTTGGAAACACAAGTGCCTTGAAACGGCTAAGTCCAGATCAGTCTGTGTTTAAATCGGTACTAAAATTTTGTGTATTATCGCTTTCAATAAGTTGTTTTGTGGTTGCTTTGGTTAATCCAAAAATTGGCACAAAACTTGAGACTGTTAAACGTGAGGGAGTTGATATTGTTTTTGCTATTGACGTATCAAAAAGTATGCTCGCCGAAGATGTGGCACCCAATCGATTGGAAAAATCCAAACAACTTGTTACACAAATTATAAATAATTTGACAAGCGATCGCATCGGAATTATTGCCTACGCTGGTAAAGCATTTCCACAACTGCCGATTACAACAGATTATGGTACGGCAAAAATGTTTTTACAAAGCATGAACACGGATATGCTTTCCTCACAAGGAACAGCTATTGATGACGCCATTCAGCTGTCGCGAAATTACTTTGATGATGAAGAACAAACCAATAGAGTTTTAGTCATCATTTCTGATGGCGAGGATCACAACGACCTCAGTGTGGAGGTGGCAGAAGCTGCTTCTGAGGAGGGCATCAAAATATACACCATTGGAGTGGGAAGTGAAAAAGGAGGACCAATCCCTCTCAAAAGAAATGGGGTGGTTATGAGTTATAAAAAAGATAAAAACAATGAGACTGTTATTACTAAACTTAATTCGGAAACCTTAAAGTTAATCGCAGAAGAAACGAAAGGCGCTTATATAGCAGGGAATTCTACCGCCGAAGTAGTAGAACAAATTCACGATATTTTGAATAAGATGGACAAAAAAGAATTTGAAGCTAAAGAATTTGCAGAATACAAAGATCAGTTTCAATGGTTTTTAGGGTTAGGATTGTTCTTTCTAATATTAGACATTTTATTTTTAGAGCGAAAAACAGCTTGGTTAAAACGCTTAAATTTATTTAACGAAAACCTATGATTTACTTAAATAACATACTTAAAACTCTGGGGATTGAAAACAACCCATTTATATCTATTAGATATTCATACGTTACTTTATTGTTTTTTATGACCCTGTTTGTAGGCACAGCACAAGAAATAGACCCCAAATTACTTGAATCTAATGCGTATGTCTTTGAGGGGAATTCAATCGTTGGGGAAGATTTTATAGAGGCTGAAAAAAAATACCGTTTAGCGGTATCCACAAAACAAAACAACGTCTCTGGTTCCTTTAACTTAGGAAATGCCTATTACAATTCTGAACTTTATGACGAAGCTCTGTTGCGCCATTTAGAGGCTGTAGAAAACAGCAGTTCAAAGGCTGAAAAACACAAGGCTTATCATAATATTGGAAATATTTTGATGCAAAAGAAACAGTGCAAAGAAGCGGTTTCAGCTTTTAAAAATGCACTAAGAAACAATCCTTCGGACGATGAAACTCGGTATAACTTAGCCCTCGCTCAAGAGTGTGCAAAAGAACAAGGTGATGGCGATGGTGATGGTGATGACGAAGATAAAGACAAGGATAAGGACGAGAACAAAGACGAGAAAGACGACAGCAACGAAAAACAAGATAAAGACGAAAAAAATAAAGATAAAGGGGGCGAAGAAGATAAAAACGAAGGAGACGATAAGGAAGATAAGGACGGAAAACCCAAAGACGACAAAGATGATCAGAAAAACAAAAACCCAAAAGACGACAAAGGAAAGCCGCAACAACAACCTGGAAAACTATCACCACAACAAGTAAAAAATTTACTTGAAGCAATGAATAATGAAGAGAAAAAAGTACAAGAAAAAATGAATGCCTCTAAAACAAAAGGGGTAAAGATAAAAACAGAAAAAGACTGGTAGAGAATGAAACGAAACATCCTTTTACTTACATTTTTTATTTCGGGACTCCTTTCGTCTCAGGTATCCTTTGATGCGAAAGTGAGTAAAAAGCAACTTGGGATTAACGAGCGTCTTCGAGTAGATTTTACAATGAACACGGACGGTGATAATTTTGAACCGCCAAGTTTTGAAAACTTTACTGTAGTTGGAGGGCCGAGTCAGTCCATCAATAATTCATGGATCAATGGAGTCCGTTCATTTTCAAAAAGCTATAGTTATTTTTTGGCTCCAAAAAAACGCGGTGAATTTACTATTGGGCAGGCAACCATTGAAATTGAAGGAAAAACCTACAAAACACTCCCGGTAAAAATAACTGTCACTGCTGCGATTGATAAACCTAAAGACCCCAATGATCCTAATTATATTGCATCAGAAAAAATTCACTTGGTCGCTGAAATTTCAAATGGAAACCCGTATTTAAACGAAGCGATTACTGTGGTTTACAAGCTCTATGTCGCTCAAAATACTGGGGTTCGAAACTGGCGAGAAATAGACAATCCAAGATACAATGACTTTTGGAGTCAAAACATTGATGTTAAAGGAATCGACATTAAGCAAGGCACATATAATGGAGAAGATTACCGCTACGTTATCCTGAGAAAAACCGTTTTATATCCTCAAAAAACAGGAAAACTAAGCATTGAACCGCTATCTCTTGATATCACTGTTGAAGTTCCCTCAAATAAACGTGACGTTTTTGGTAGAAGTTTTATGAGTACCGTCAACAGAACCGTTGCTAGCAAAAATAAGGTCATTAATGTAAAACCCCTTCCTGAAAGTGGAAAACCTGAGAGTTTTTCTGGTGCAGTAGGATCTTTTGACTTTAAGGTGACCACCAACAAACAATCTTTGAAAGCGACTGAGGCTCTTGAATTAAAAGTGAGCGTGTCAGGAAAGGGCAATTTAAAGCTCTTTAGACTTCCACAACCTACACTTCCCAGTGCGCTGGAAGTTTATGAGCCAGAGCACTCCGAAAAAGTAAATACAAGAACTTCGGGGATTCAAGGAACAATTAGCGACAGCTATACAGTCGTGCCAAATTTTCAAGGAAGTTATCCAATTCCAAAAGTATCCTTTTCTTATTTTGATTTAAAAACAAAGGAATATAAAACACTAACCTCAGAACGCCTTGTTATTGAAGTTGGTGAAGGGCCTCAAAGTGCAGGAAGCACAAACAGCACTCCTGGAGGCCTTACAGAAAATATCATCCCTACAAATTTAAATTCCTTTAGCTCCTTCAAAACAAGCACTCGCTTACAACCAATTGTTTCAGAGCCCTTTTTTAATTCCAACTTGTTTTGGATCTTATTATTAGGTCCATTCCTATTTATTCCATTTATAATTTTTGTGGTTAAACGCCGAACGACACGTGCTTTGGATGTGACTGGAAATAAAATACGAAACACAAGTCGATTGGCTCGTAAATATTTAAGTAACGCAAAAAAATCCCTCGGTCAAAAAGAACAGTTTTATAATGCACTTGAGCGCGCACTTCACAATTATTTAAAATCAAAATTACGCTTAGAGACCAGCGAGTTTAATAAAGAAAAGATAGAGGAGTTGCTGGGCAATAAAAACATAAACAGTGCAACCTTAGAAGGATTTATTTCTCTTCTAACTTCATGTGAACTTGCACGATACACGCCGCTTTCAACAGTTGACATGCAAAATGATTACAAAAAGGCAGCAGGGGTTATTAATGATTTAGATAAACAATTAAATTAAACAGATGAAGAAGTTTCTTATTTTTTGGTTGCTGTGTTTGGTTGGTTTTTCTCAAAACACAGAGTCGTTTAAGCAAGCAAATGACCTTTATAATTCTGGATATTACAAAGAGGCTATAGGGCGGTATGACTCAATCTTAGCGTCCAATCTACATTCTGCAGAACTGTATTTTAATCTTGCCAATTGTTATTATAAATTAAATGAAATTGGACCGAGTATCTTTTATTATGAAAAGGCACTTCAGTTATCTCCAAATGATTCTGATATTTTAAACAACTTAGGGTATGCACAAAAAATGACAATTGATGCCATACAAGAGGTTCCCGAAAGTGGCGTTTCAAAATTGCTAAACAAAACTCTCAATCGCTTAAGTGTGGATGGTTGGGCAACTCGGTGTGTTGGCTTGTCTTTCCTTTTTGTTATTTTATTTTTAGGGTATTACCTGTCCTCCTCAGAAACCAAAAAACGCCTGTTTTTTATTTCAAGCTGTGGTGTTTTAATCGTTCTATTTATATCTTTAGGGTTGTTATTCAAAAAAGACAGTCTTGATAATAATACACATCCGGCAATTGTTTTTGTTAAAGAAGCAGAAGTCAAATCGGAACCAAACCTAAGGTCTGAGACCTCGTTTACACTACACGAAGGCACCAAGGTTTTGGTGATTGAAGATTATAACGACGACTGGCTAAAAATAAAGTTGCTAAATGGCGAAACTGGATGGATAACGCGATCTGAATTAAAAGCACTTTAATTTATTTAAAAATTAATGTCATTTTTTATTCTATCTTTACAATAATCAATAAAAACACAGTGGTCGTCATAAAACATATCGCTCCTTTGTTCTCTCTTTTTTTTCTACTTAACATAGTGGGGCCTACACTTTTGCTTTTACGTTCAAACAGCGAATTAGCAACGGTTATTGTTCCATTAGAACAAGAGCCCGAAACAAAAGACATCGAAGATGTTAAAGAGTTTACAGAACTTGTTTTTAACACAACGCATCCCCTGAATGCGAACCCACTCCCAAGTGATCAATACGTGTCATTTCTGTTTTATAGCAAGACACCCCTTAAAATTTATTTAGAAACCATTTCACCCCCTCCGGATTATATTTAAATTCCATTCCGAGTTTACAAACAAAGAGCTTCTCTTCGTAATTTATAATCTAATATCAACACAATGAAACAATTTTTTTCAAACATAAAAGGCGATGCCTTTGGTGGAATCACCGCTGGGGTCGTCGCATTACCCCTAGCTTTGGCTTTTGGGGTCTCCTCTGGGCTAGGACCTAGCGCTGGTCTATACGGCGCTATTTTTATCAGTTTTTTTGCCGCTCTTTTTGGAGGAACCAATACTCAAATATCAGGTCCCACAGCTCCAATGACCGCCGTAAGTATGGTGGTGATATCTGGAATAATAGCAGCTAATGATGGCGACTTATCAATTGCACTACCTGCCATATTAACCGTATTTTTAATTGCGGGGCTTTCTCAGATTGGGCTCGGAATTTTGGGCCTAGGAAAGTATATTAAATACATTCCTTACCCTGTAGTGTCAGGGTTTATGACTGCAATTGGTGTTATTATTTTACTAACACAAATCTTGCCTTCACTTGGGTATAGCCCAAAAGAAGACGAACAATTTGTGAATCAATTCAGAGCACAAGCCGAAGAGGTAATTCTTGAAAATATTTTAAAAGATGAGGCTGGCGAGGGAATATTGGTCTTGGAAAACTTTCAAGAAACCATTAATCGCGCTTCTTTAATCAAGGAAGATGATATCCAAAAAGAATCTGAAATCTTAGCTTCTAAGGAAGCCTCAGGGACAATTGGGGCTCTAAAACTAATGCCAAGAGCACTTCAAAACATCAACTGGCTAGAACTGCTGCTAGCTTTAGGAACTATTCTTATAATTTATGGATTTAAACGCATTACCAATGTCGTACCCAGCACGCTTGTCGCTTTAATCGTCATGTCTGGAATCGCTGTTGGGCTTGGATTACACTATAAGCCTATCGAAGAAATTCCTAGCGGGTTGCCCGTTCTTCAATATGAAATTTTTACGACGTTTAAATTAACAACCATTACGCCCTATATTTTCACAGGGTTTACACTCGCGGTATTAGGGGCAATCGATTCATTGCTAACAAGTATTGTGGCGGACAATATGACCAAAACAAAACACAATCCAAACAAAGAGCTTATTGGTCAGGGAATTGGAAATAGTATTGCGTCTATTTTTGGTGGAATTCCGGGTGCTGGAGCCACCATCAGAACGGTTGTAAATATAAACTCTGGAGGGAAAACAAAACTTTCTGGAATGATTGCCGGCATAATGCTGTTGTTTATTTTATTGGCATTAGGCCCTATCGCTTCAAAGATTCCTGCCGCCGTACTTTCTGGAATTTTGATAACCGTTGGAATTGGTGTGATGGACTACAAAGGTCTAAAAGCAATTCCGTCATTACCAAAAGATGTATCGTTTGGTCCATTTAAATTAAGTTCTGAGGTCATCATCATGCTTGTTGTGTTGTTACTCTCTACTTTTTGGGATTTAATTTTTGCTGTAGGAATTGGCTTGATTATATCCTGTTTAATGTTTATGAAAAAAATTGGAGATTTAACTTCTGAATATTCCAATGTAAAAGTGTTAAAAGAAAAGAGTTGGCCGGACGAAAAAAACGTTCCAGAACACTTAAAAGAATCTGTGTTTATCAAGCACATCAAAGGACCTTTGTTTTTTGGATCAACTTCCGACTTTCAGCAATTGTATAAACAAATTCCAGAAACTGCTACAACCGTAATTTTGCGTTTAGAACGTATGCAATATATGGACCAATCTGGGCTTTATGCCATGGAGGATATGATTCAGGAGTTGAAAACAAAGAATATTGAGGTGCGGTTTGTAAACCTGTTAAAACAACCCCGATATATGATGGAACGGATTGATATAATCCCAGATTTTATTCCGGAAACACATATTTATGACAGTTTTAAGGTTTGTATCCAAGAACTGTCTTAATGTATTTTAGTATAGGATTATTCGTTTAACGGAACTGGAATAGTTGGGAGCTCTAGTGGTATTTCTTCATTTATAAAATTTGGAAATATCATTGGAGCTAACGACTTTACTGGGTTATAAAGGATGGATGTCTCGATCTCTTCGTCAGAGACAAAAGGAATGGTTTTGTTTAAAGCATTAAAAATCACTAATAGAATACTAAGAATTAAAGCGATTTTAAGCCCTCCAAAAAGGCCGCCTAGTAATTTATTTAGAATTCCTAGGGCTGCAAAATCGGCAAGCTTAGTCAATGCTTTTCCCGCAAGAGAAACCACTAAAACTATGACGACAAATGTAATGGCAAAAGCGGTAATGTTTATTGTTTTTTCACCCCATTCAAAACGGTTTGACAAGAATTCTGAAGCATAATTGCTAAAGTGTATCGCTCCATAAACGCCTACTAAAAGAGCAAGCAAGGAGGCCACCTCAACAAAAAAACCTTTAGACAACCCTTTAATAAGTCCATAAAGAATAAGTGCGCTTAAAATAATATCAATGATGGCCATGCTGATTTTTTTAAAAGATTTATAAAAAATAACAATGATTGCTAACTTAACAACTCAAATGTTTCGTTTCTATTTTAATACACCCTAAATTTACGAAATAATTATGGCACGAGACGAAGAGCTTAAAAAACGATGGGAAGAGGTGGTTAAAAAACTATCCGCTCAATTTACAGATGGCGACCCTTTAGACTTAGACGGCATCATCTACCTTATTGGTGTCCAAGAACTTGGACAGCTACATAGGACTTTCAAAAAGGACGAAAAACTAAACCTAATACACATTGCAATCTGCCGACTTTTAGAGCCCTATGGCTATTATGTGTTTGACTATTTCGATGAACAGGGTTGGCCACATTATACGATAAAAGAAGCCTTGCCTAATTTAAAGGCTGGCGAACAAAGCATTCTAATGAAAGAGGCGATTGTAAACTATTTTATTGAGGCGAAGTTTATTAGTTAAGTTTTCTTAAATTTGGCCATTATTTAAATTTATCATGATAGAGAAAATCCATAAACTTATAGAGGAGGCTGAGGCTTTTTCGACACAGTCTTCAAAAGAACTAGAAGAATATCGCATTAAGTTTCTTGGAAAAAAAGGACTTTTAAATGATTTGTTTGCAAGCTTTAAGGAAGTTCCAAACGAACAAAAAAAAGACTTTGGACAAGCCATTAATAAATTAAAAAGTGTTGCTCAAGAAAAAGTAAATTCCATAAAAGCGACCTTAGAAAACACTTCGAGTGAGGCGTCTCTTTTTGGCGATTTATCACGTCCTGGCGAACCTTTTAATATTGGGGCTAGACACCCAATTTCGTTAGTGAAAAATCAAATTATTGATATCTTTTCACGAATTGGATTTAATGTAAGTGAGGGTCCAGAAATTGAAGATGATTGGCATAATTTCACGGCCTTAAACTTGCCAGAACACCACCCTGCAAGAGATATGCAGGATACATTTTTTATTCAGACAGATCCAGATATATTATTACGTACGCATACAAGTTCGGTGCAGGTGCGTTATATGGAAAATAATCAGCCGCCTATCCGTACTGTTTCTCCAGGAAGGGTTTACAGAAACGAAGCAA
This sequence comes from Flavobacteriaceae bacterium, assembly GCA_030835325.1. Lineage (GTDB taxonomy): Bacteria > Bacteroidota > Bacteroidia > Flavobacteriales > Flavobacteriaceae > Hel1-33-131. Next base: position 60,955 of record JAURPF010000160.1, read on the forward strand.
TCTCGGCACGCTCCCATTGTTTTTTTCACCAGGTAGAAGGGTTGTATATTGACAAAAATGTGAGTTTTGCTGACCTAAAACAAACGCTACAGTATTTTACAACAGAACTTTTTGGAAAATCAAAAATAAGACTACGCCCTTCTTATTTTCCATTTACTGAGCCGAGTGCTGAGGTCGATGTATATTGGGGGCTAGAAACTGAAACAGACTATAAAATGACCAAAGGCACGGGTTGGCTAGAAATTATGGGCTGTGGAATGGTTGACCCAAATGTCCTTGAAAACTGTGGTATTGATTCTAAAGAATATTCAGGCTTTGCCTTTGGTATGGGCATTGACAGAATTGCATTGCTATTACACCAAATTAGTGACATCCGATTGCTAAGTGAAAATAATGTCCGTTTTTTAGAGCAATTTAAAAGCGCACTTTAAATCTCTTTTTTGAAAAAAGATGTTCTCATTCCAGAAGTAAAAGGCGTTTCTATAGCGGTCGTTCATGAATACAACAACACCTATAATTCCTATGATTGGAATGCATATATCCTCAACGAAAAGTCTGTTGATTTAGAAATGGTGATTATTGTAACCAAGGGCTACTCTGAAGCTAAAAAAACAGCGACTTTTAGAAAAAAAATTGACATTCTTCCTGCTAAAAGTTTTGCAAAAATTGAAATGCTTATAGAAGATCTTTTCTCTATAAACAACTTGTTTAACGTTTCTTTTTTTGAAGGTAATACCCTCTATGAAAAGTCATTTGAATTTAAAAAAAACACGATCCACGAAAAGGTGCTTCAGCAAATTCCCCTTATAAACCTGAAGGGCGTTTTAAAGGCTTAGTTAAGTTTTTCTATAAGTTTCTTGAATGCCTTTTTAGCGTCTTTGTTCATGTATAAAACATCATAAACAGTATCAATAATCGGTATTTGGGCTGGTTTTTCTTTCTCTTGATTAATATGGTAAGCACTTTTTGAGGCATAGAACCCTTCGGCAACCATACTCATTTCCATTTGTGCAGATTTCACAGTATAGCCTTTGCCAATCATGTTTCCAAACATTCTATTCCTAGAAAATAATGAGTAGCATGTCACCAACAAATCTCCTAAATAAACCGTTTCGTTGATGTTTCGTTTCATTTTATGTACTTTTTTAATGAACCGTTTCATTTCGCGTGTGGCATTACTCATCAGCACACTTTGAAAATTATCACCGTACCCTAAGCCATGCGCAATTCCGGCAGCAATCGCATATATGTTTTTTAGCATGGCTGCATATTCCGCACCCACAACGTCATCATTGGCACTGGTTTTTATGTAGTTGCTAGAAAATTGATCCGCTATGGTGCTTGCAACATCAAGATCTACGCAAGCAATCGTCAAATACGAAAGGCGCTCTAGAGCAACTTCCTCCGCATGACATGGCCCTGACAAGACAACAATGTTTTTTAAATCAACTCCGTAATTTTGATGAAAATGTTCGCCTACTAAAAATCCTGACTCTGGAATAATCCCTTTTACTGCGGACATAATTATTTTAGAAGAAATGTCGGTCGTTAATTTTTTAAGTTCACTCTCAATAAACGCAGATGGAATCGCAAATATTAATACATCTGCAGCTTCTGCCACTTTGTTAATGTCTGTATTTAAACGCAGCTGGTCAAGGTTTAATTCTACAGAACTCAAATAAGAGGGGTTGTGTTCTTCAGAAAGAATATAATCAATTGTTTGCTGTTTTCGAACATACCAATCTACTTGGCCACTGTTTTCACAAAGCATCTTAACGATTGCTGTAGCCCAACTTCCACTTCCAAAAACTGCGTATTTTAAACCTGAAGACATTTAGATGGTTGTTTTAGCGTTCAAAAGTACTAAAAATATACGTTCTGAGCTTTGGTGTCCTAAGGTTTACTTAAATTTGTTTTCTATGATTTCCAAAAATCGAGCCTCTATCTCTTCTTGACCTTCCCAGTTATTGTAATCTGGCTTGATAATTGTCTCTAACAAATTTGTCGCTACTTCATACGAATCTAAGGTGCTTAATTGAGACAACACCCGCTCATAATCTTCATTACTATTTTCAAATAAGTTTTTGACAAACGCAAGTCGGTCGTTTAGTCCTATTTGAAACCCCTGTGTTTTTAGCTGATCATTTAAAGAGATTTGTGGTGAATCCGTCTCGACAGCATCAAAAATAGGGAGCTGCGCATAGCTTGGCGACAACTCGTTGAGGTCATGCTCTACGACATCTGTAGGTTTATTTATAGCCTCTATGATTGTGTCAACTTCTAATGTTTCTTCAGGCATTTGAGCAACCATATCCTTAATTTTTTCGATGGCTGGTTCCATGATTGCCTCTTCTTCCTCGGTATCTATGTTTTCAAGCGTTTTGTCAGTATCTTCAACGGAATCTGTAATTTTGTTATTAAAAGCCCCTTCTAGTGAGTTGAAAAACGAAGTCTCCATTCCTGCAAAATCAGATGATTCTCCGTCCTGATTGTTTTCAATAAATTTTAAAACTGTAATTTTTTGATAAAGCAACGCTATTTCAGAGTGCATTTTTTCAAGATCTTCTTTCCCTGTAAGTTTCAGAACTCTATGAGCAATACTTATTAGTTCGGACTCTAATTTTTTTTTCATGTGTATGTCTTTAATTGTATATTTCGTATTCACTTGGGTTTGCTGTTAGTCATTCTCTTGATTGGAAAAGCGTTTGACTTGTGCGCTTTATGGAATTAAACGAATGTATTTTTCCTCGTTTTTCTTTGCCTGTAAACTATTTATTAATGCCCTTTTAAAACTTTTAAATTTTTACTTTTGATTTTTAATAAATTTGTGCCACCTTTATAAAAACGAAAGTAATTTCGTGTTGGTGTTAAAATTACAAAATGTTTCTCGAAAATACAGTAAACCCTAAAGAACAATTTGGTTGGATCGAAGTCATCTGCGGATCGATGTTTTCCGGAAAGACCGAAGAATTAATTCGTCGCTTACGACGGGCTCAGTTTGCAAAGCAAAAAGTTGAGATTTTTAAACCTGCAATAGATGTTCGTTACGATGATGAAATGGTTGTTTCTCATGACGCCAATGAAATTCGTTCGACTCCCGTACCTTCTGCTTCAAACATCCCGCTTTTAGCAGATGGATGTGATGTTGTGGGTATTGACGAAGCGCAATTTTTTGATGATGAAATTGTAAATGTCTGTAATCAACTTGCTAATAAAGGTATTCGAGTGATTGTTGCGGGACTTGATATGGATTTTAAAGGAAATCCTTTTGGTCCAATGCCTAATTTGATGGCGACCGCAGAATATGTTACCAAAGTGCATGCTGTTTGCACGCATACAGGAAACTTAGCCCAGTACAGTCATCGTAAGTCTAAAAACGACAACTTAGTTCTTTTAGGGGAGGTTGATGAATATGAACCCCTGAGCAGAGCCGCTTATTATAAGGCACTCAGAAAAGAAAAATTGCAAGATATGGATGTGGTAAGTCCTATAGAGGTCAGTGCAGATAAAAAGAACACGAATGCCTAAAGTCACAGAAACTGCTTTAGAAATTAATCTGGCTTCTTTAAAGCATAATTTTAAATTCCTAAAATCAAAACTTAAGGACAAGACACTTTTTTTAGCGGTCGTAAAAGCGTTTGCTTACGGAAGTGATGCTGTTGTGGTTGCAAAATGTCTTCAAGAATTGGGGGTAGATTATTTTGCAGTGGCCTATGTTAGTGAAGGGGTTGCCCTGAGAAAAGCCGGAGTTAAAACCCCTATTTTAGTACTTCATCCTCAGGAAAAGAACTTAAAACATGCAATAGAACATTGTTTGGAACCGAGCCTATATACCTTAAAAATATTGCAAGCTTTTGAGCGCATAGCACAACAACACAATCAAAAAAACTATCCTGTTCATATTAAATTTAATACCGGTTTAAATCGTCTTGGGTTTGAACCAAATGATCTGGAAGTGGTGGTAAAAGAACTTTCCAAAACTTGTGCCCTAAAAGTAAAATCTGTGTTTTCTCATCTAGCAGCGAGTGAAGATTTAGAAGAAAAACCATTCACTTTAGAACAAATCAACCTTTATAAATCACTTTCCTCATCATTTATTGATGCGTTAGGATACCCTGTTATCAAACATTTGTGTAACACTTCGGGGGTGCTTAATTACCCAGAAGCACATTTTGATATGGTGCGCTGTGGAATTGGACTCTACGGATATGGCAACTCTGATAAAGAGTCTAAAAACTTTCAACCCATAGCAACCTTAAAGTCTGTGATTTCACAAATTCACCTAGTTAAAAAAGGTGAAAGTGTGGGTTACAATCGAGCATTTATAAGCTCTGAAGACTCAAAAATTGCAACAATTCCTATTGGTCACGCCGATGGAATTGGAAGACATTTTGGTTACGGTGTAGGGGCTGTGTCGATTGGGCTTGAAAAAGCACCTATCGTTGGAAACGTATGTATGGATATGATTATGGTAAATGTAACAAGTATTGAATGTGAAGAAGGCGATGAGGTTATATTCTTTGGTCCAGAATATTCCGCAGAAACAAGCGCTGCCGCAGTAAGCACCATTTCATATGAACTCATAACGGGTATTTCACAGCGCGTGAAGCGTCAAATAGTATACAAATAATTGCTGTTAAGAAATATTTTTCATTAATTTGGTTCTCTAATATTAACTCAAATCTACTAATTATGTTAAAAGAATTTAAAGAGTTTGCACTGAAAGGCAACCTCATTGATATTGCGGTTGGTTTTGTAATGGGAGCAGCTTTCAAAGAAGCTGTGACCAGTTTTACTGGGGGTATTGTTTCTCCGCTAATTGGATTGGTTTTTAAAGCTGATTTAAAAGATTTAAAGTACGTAATTTCAGAAGGGTCTATCAACAGTAATGGCGTTGTAGAAGGAGCGTCTGAACTATTATGGGGATAATTTTTAACCCATACAATTGATTTCATCATTGTTGCATTTGTAATGTTTATTCTAGTAAAAGGAGTTAACTCTTTTAAGCGTAAAGAAAAAGAGGCTTCTCCTCCAGCTGGTCCATCTGACAACGATCTACTGTCTGAAATTAGGGATTTACTAAAAAAATAGGTCTTTTTAACGAAATTCATAAAGACGAACCAATGTGTTCGTCTTTTTTTATTTTACTTCTTTTCTTTTCAGTTTATTTACTAATTTTATCGCCCTAATTTAAGATTTAAAATAATGAAAATTGCAGTTGTAGGAGCTACCGGTATGGTAGGTGCCGTCATGTTAAAATTACTCGAAGAACGTCAATTTCCACTAACGGAGCTGATTCTTGTTGCTTCGGAGCGTAGTGTTGGTAAAAAATTAAGATTTAAAGGAGTTGAGCATACAATTGTTGGTCTTGCCACAGCGGTGGAAATGCGTGCAGATATTGCTATTTTTTCTGCAGGTGGCGTTACTTCTCTTGAGTGGGCGCCAAAATTTGCGATGGCTGGGACAACAGTTATCGACAACTCTTCTGCGTGGCGAATGGATCCCACAAAAAAGTTAATCGTTCCAGAAATTAATGCTTCTATTTTAACAGCTGAAGATAAAATTATAGCCAACCCAAACTGCTCAACAATTCAATTGGTCATGGCGTTATCACCATTGCATGATAAATACAAAATGAAACGCGTGGTCGTTTCTACCTACCAATCTGTTTCAGGAACAGGTGTTAAGGCTGTTCAACAGTTAGAAAACGAAATCAATGGAATTAAAGGCGAAATGGCATATCCATATCCAATAGGAAGAAACGCCTTGCCACACTGTGATGTGTTCCTTGAAAACGGCTATACCAAAGAAGAAATGAAATTGGCAAAAGAGCCACAAAAAATATTAGACGATCAGTCGTTTGCAATTACGGCTACTGCGGTTCGAATTCCTACCGCAGGGGGACACTCTGAGTCTGTAAATGTTCAGTTTGAGAATGATTTTGACCTTCGTGAAGTGCGATCTATTCTAAGTCAAACAGAGGGAGTCGTCGTCCAAGATAATACCGATACGAATACGTATCCAATGCCTATGTATGCAAACGGAAAAGACGCTGTTTTTGTGGGGCGTATCCGGCGCGACGAAACCCAAGCAAACAGCCTAAACATGTGGATTGTCGCAGACAATTTAAGAAAAGGCGCTGCTACAAATACGATTCAAATAGCAGAATATCTGGTAGCGAATATATTATAATTCCTTAATGCTTTCAATAACCAATGTCTCATACAAATATAACGAACGTCAAGTATTAAAATCGGTTTCTGCTGAACTTCATAGCGGTGAGTGTTTGGCTATTGTGGGTGAAAGTGGATCCGGAAAAAGCACGCTTCTAAAACTTATTTTTGGTCAAATGGATGTAGATAGTGGCGCGATTGTTTGGAACAATCAACCCATTTTAGGTCCAAAAAACAAACTTGTTGTAGGGCATGGTTTTATGAAGTATGTGGCACAAGAATTTGATCTTATGCCTTATACAAGTGTTTCCGAAAACATCGGAAATTATCTTTCTAATTTTTTTCCGACCGAGAAAAAATCTAGAGTGCAGGAGCTCGTTGAGGTGGTTGAGCTAGAGGGATTTGAAAACACAAAAGTGCAGTTTTTAAGTGGAGGTCAAAAACAACGCGTTGCATTGGCTAGAGCCATCGCAAAACGCCCTGAAATTATTCTTTTGGACGAGCCATTTAGTCACATCGATAATTTTAAAAAACAATCTTTGAGACGGAATTTATTTACTTATTTAAAAAAAAATAAGATCGCTTGTGTGATGGCAACTCACGATAAAGATGATGTTTTGGCGTATGCAGATCAGATGATGGTGCTTCACAAAGGGGAAGTCATGAGAACAGATTTGCCAAGTGCTATCTATTCGAACCCAGAACACCCGCTGATTGCCGCTTTTTTTGGCGAATACAGTACTATTGAGGGCGAATTGTATTATGCGCATCAAATTGTTTTAACAGACAAGAGCTCCCTAAAAGCAGTTGTAAAACACAGCTTTTATAAAGGCAATTACTTCCTTATAGAAGCAAGCCTGAACGAGGATGTGATTTATTTTAAGAATCCAACCGCTGTTGAAGAAAATTCTGTAGTTTCATTGACCTTAAAACGTTAAAACACCTGTTTATAGCACCCGGTATTTCGTTTTTTCATTATAAAATATTAAATTACATTTTTTATAACTTAAATTCATCTACTATGTCATTCTTTTTTATCCCATTTTTAGTCATTGGACTCCTTGTTTTATTAGCGGCTTTTTTTACGGTCAAACAGCAATCCGCTGCAATTATTGAACGTTTTGGAAAATTTCAAAGCATTCGACAATCCGGTCTCCACTTAAAAATCCCTTTAATTGATCGTATTTCTGGTCGTTTAAGTTTAAAAATACAACAGTTGGATGTTTTAATTGAAACAAAAACACTTGATGATGTGTTTGTACGACTGAAGGTTTCTGTACAGTTTAAAGTGATTAAAACCAAGGTTTATGATGCCTTCTATAAATTGGATTATCCTCACGATCAGATTACATCTTATGTGTTTGATGTGGTAAGGGCTGAAGTTCCCAAAATGAAACTTGATGACGTTTTTGTTAAAAAGGATGATATTGCAATTGCGGTTAAATCAGAGCTAAACCAAGCCATGATGGATTATGGGTATGACATTATTAAAACCTTGGTTACAGATATTGACCCTGATCCACAAGTAAAAGAAGCGATGAACCGAATTAATGCTTCAGAACGTGAAAAAATTGCAGCACAATTTGAGGGTGATGCTGCACGTATTCTAATTGTTGAAAAAGCAAAAGCAGAGGCAGAAAGTAAGCGCCTTCAAGGTCAAGGTATTGCCGACCAACGACGTGAAATAGCGAGAGGTTTAGAAGAGTCTGTTGAAGTCTTGAATAAAGTAGGAATCAATTCTCAGGAAGCTTCTGCACTAATTGTTGTAACACAGCATTATGACACGCTTCAATCTATAGGTCAAGAAACAAACAGCAACCTTATATTGTTACCAAATTCTCCTCAAGCAGGGAGCAATATGTTGAATGATATGGTGGCGAGCTTTACAGCAAGTAACCAAATTGGGGAGGCTATGAAAAATGGCCCTAAAAAAGCAGTGCCTAAAAAGTAGTGTTCTTTTAAACACATCCAAAAACTCCCATAGTTAAATTTATGGGAGTTTTTATTATTATTAATGAATCGGGAGGTCTGTCTAAATCTGTTTTGCTATTTCGCTTAACAAGGGGTGTTCGTCTTCGGTTGCGCTTGTTATAAAAACGTTTATTTGATCATTTTTTTCCAACCCATTTTCTAAAAGGACTTGTAACGCAAGAGCCACCGCTATTCGAGTTCCCACTTTTTTAGCTGCAGTATTAAATAAGGGTTCTAAATCCTCATAAGAAACTTCCTTAGCAAGCGCCAAAATTTCTAATTTTACTTTTTTTTGTTTTACTTCAGGAAGGTTTGTGTACTTTTTTCCGAGTTGCTTAATAACGTCTATTGCGTTTCGTTTTGGAGGTTGAGATGTGGTGTGTGAATTGTGGGGTTGGGTTTTCTTTGGTTCTTTTTTTGCCCAGGTGTCTCTCAACCCTACAGTTTTATTAAACACCAAGTGTGTTGCAGAAGTGTCTTTGTCGACATTAAAATATCCTATCCGTTGAAATTGAAATTGTGTGCCAACTCTAGCGTCCTTAATGTGAGGTTCTACGAATCCGGTTCTAATTTTTAAAGAGTCTGGATTCACAAAAGTAGAAAAGTCTTCGGTTTGACTGTCGGGCGCTTCGTGTAGAAACAAACGGTCGTATTCTCTTACCTCAACTTTCAAGGCATGTTTAATAGACACCCAGTGCAAAGTTCCCTTAACTTTTCGGAGGCTTTCGGGTGTGCCACTCCCACTTAAACTGTTTGGGTCGTAACTACAGTGAATTTCTAAAATTGTTCCATTTTTGTCCTTTACAACGCGTTCTGCTTTAATAATAAACGCATTTTTAAGGCGGACTTCTTTTCCGAGAGAAAGCCTAAAGTATTTGTTGTTGGCTTCTTCTTTAAAATCATCTCGCTCTATGTAAAGGTTTTTGGAAAACGGTACTGTTCGAGTGCCTGCAGCTTCATCTTCTGGATTATTTTCTGCTTCCAACCATTCTTCTTTATCCTCTGGATAATTTTGAATTACCAGTTTAACGGGATCTAAAACAGCCATGATTCGCGCTGCTTTTTTATTGAGGTCTTCTCGTACACAAAACTCTAAAAGAGAGACGTCAATAACATTATCGCGTTTAGCAACTCCTACCTTTTCTACAAAATTACGAATCGAAGTTGGGGTATAACCACGACGCCTTAGGCCTGAAATTGTAGGCATCCGTGGGTCGTCCCAACCGCTTACAACTTTATCTTCTACCAGTTTTAGTAACTTTCGCTTACTCATGATGGTAAAGCTTAAGTTTAAACGAGCAAATTCGCGTTGTTTTGGTATTAAAGGCAGAGAATCTTTTTTATAATTATAGACTATATTTTTAAACCAGTCGTATAAATCTCTATGGGGTTTGAATTCTAACGAACATAACGAATGTGAAATTTGTTCTAAATAATCACTTTCTCCGTGCGCCCAATCATACATGGGGTAAATACACCACGTAGCGCCTGTGCGATGGTGGTCTGCATGGAGAATGCGGTACATTAATGGGTCGCGCATTAACATATTCACATGTTTCATATCTATTTTAGCTCTTAAAACGTGTGTTCCTTCTTTAAATTCGCCATTTTTCATTTGCTCAAAAAGGGCTAAATTTTCATCGACAGATCGGTTTCTGAAGGGGCTGTTTTGGCCAGGTTGTGTGGGGGTTCCTTTTTGAACCGCCATGGCTTCACTCGATTGGGAGTCCACATAAGCTTTCCCGTCTTTGATCATTTGTAAAGCCCATATGTATAGTTGTTCAAAGTAGTCGGAAGAGTAAACTTCTTTCTCCCATTTATAACCTAACCATGAAATGTCCTCTTTAATTGCATCTACATATTCCTGATCTTCTTTTGTGGGGTTGGTGTCGTCAAAGCGTAAATTGACAGGTGCATTATATGTTTCACCCAAACCAAAACTAATTCCAATCGCTTTTGTGTGGCCAATGTGAAGGTAGCCATTGGGCTCTGGAGGAAACCGAAAGCGTAACTTTTTTTGTGGCAAGCCATTTTTTAAATCTTGTTCTATTATTTGCTCTAAAAAATTGAGCGGTTTGTGTGTTTTGGACATAATAAGGCGTATTTCTTGAATAAATACGTAGCAAAATTAATCAAATAAAAAGTTTATAGATATATCTTGGGTATAATTATTATTTTTATCGAAATAAAAAAATAACAAATGGGGCTTATTAAGGTTGAAAACATAAAGGTGTATGCACATCATGGGTGTCTGAGCGAGGAAACTATTATTGGAAGTGATTATAGGGTTGATGTGAGTGTGGAGGCTGATTTAGAAAAATCATCGGTTACAGACGCTTTAAAAGATACGGTTGATTATGTCACCTTAAACGCAATTGTGGTGGAAGAGATGCGCATTCCTGCAAAATTGTTAGAGGCGGTTGCAAAACGAATAATCAATAGAGTGTTTGAAAATTGTGAAGAGGTAGTGTCGGTGTCGGTATCGGTGTCCAAAATAAATCCACCAATTGGCGGGGATGTAGAAAAGGTAACGATTGTTTTAAATGAATCGCGGTAATAGTAAGTTAAAACATTAGAAAAACTAACGCTTTTAAAGGATTAAGCATGTGGAGTCTTTGGAGTCTCTTTTTAATGGATTCTTTCCTTTTATCTTGTGTAATGTTTTAATTTGATTAAATTTGCGTTCCTTTTGGGCGTCTTGGCCGAGTGGCTAGGCAGAGGTCTGCAAAACCTTCTACAGCGGTTCGAATCCGCTAGACGCCTCAAGTTATAAAGGCCACAACTTTTATCGGTTGTGGTTTTTTTATTCCCTTATGTCTTCAATAATCGTTTGTGGGTTTAACTTATCTTTTGGTAAAAAACCTTTTGTAATTAGTACCAGTCCACACATGATTAAAATAACGCCTAACATTTTTTTTATTTTTAGAATTCTTTTAAGTGTTAGTTGTTTTTTTAATTGTTTGGCGAGTATTATTTTGAATATGTCTGTAATAAAATAAGCAACTATAAGTGATCCATAAAACACATAGAACCGATTGATATTATTTTCCAGGCTAGGTCCTGTAACAATGATAATTCCCAACCAAAAAATCAACACTCCGACGTTGATAAAGTTGAGTAGAAAGCCTTTAACAAATAACTCAATATAGTTTACTTTGAAAGAATTGGAGAGTTGCGCTTTAAGTTCGTTATGTTTTGTTTTTTTAAGAAAGATCGTCAAACCATATACCGTTAAAATTGTGCCTCCAAAAACATATAAACCTGGTTGGTTGCTTAGGTTTTCTAACAATTGAAAGCTGCTAAAATAAGCGATCCCTATAAAAATTACATCGGCAATTATAACGCCAAAATCAAATGCGAGAGCGGCTCGAAACCCTTTAGTAACGCTTGTTTCAATCAAAACAAAGAAGACAGGGCCAATCATAAAAGCTAAGAAAAAACCTAGGGGGATGGCAGCCTGTATGTCTTCGATCATGGTGTGTTAATTTTTGAGGTGTGTTTATTAATCTTTATATATAATTCTTCCACCTACAATGTTAAATTGCTTTACATTTTTTGGTTTCCCATGAATTCTCAAATCACCTCCAGCAACGATTCTTACTTCAATAAGTTCGGTGCTATTTACATCTGCGATTCCTCCGGCTTTTATTTTTATTTCCGATTTTTGTGCCTGTAATAAAGATCCTTCATATACACCTCCTGTTCTTATATTTATATTTTGGGATTCTGTGGCGCCGCTTACATTGATGATACCTCCAGTTACAGTTTTAATTGATAAAAGTTTTGTGTCGGTAATAACAGAAATTTCTCCTCCTTCTTGCGCTTTTAATTCCAATTCATATTGCTTAAATAGTGATTTTGAATCTACTTTCGCTCCTTCATTTACATCTATAATGTCAATTTTTTTATAAAAAAGTTTTACAAAAGTTCTGTTTCCGTTAAATGATTTATTTAGCCTCATTTTAATTTTTAAAACGTCGTTTTTTTGAACAATCAAAACATTGGAGGTTTCTTCGCCTGTTATTTCAATTTTATTTTCATTAGATTCAACGAGCTCTACATTGATGAGGTCATACACTTTCAATTCAGAGAAGTCTCCTATTGATTTACTAACAGGAGTTTGAGAGCTTACTAAAAAGCAAGAGAACAGTAAGAATAAAGTAAATGATTTCATTTTTAATCGGTATTTTAAATATTTAATATAAAGTCTAAGTGTTTTTTAACTAGGTCGGCATGTTTGACACGAACCTCTACTTCATCTCCTAATTGGTATTTAGTTTTGGTTCGTTCTCCTATTAAGGCAAATTCTTCGGCATCAAATCTATAAAAATCTCCTTTAATATCTCTTATTCTTACCATACCTTCGCATTTATTTTCTATAATTTCTACATACATTCCCCATTCTGTCACACCAGAAATAACCCCTAAAAAAGTTTCTTCTTTGTGATCTTGCATGTATTTAACTTGCATATATTTTATGGAATCTCGTTCTGCTTTTGTTGCGAGATATTCCATATTGGAAGCGTGTTTACATTTTTGTTCATAAATGTCTTCGCTTGTTGATTTATTACCATCCAAATAATGTTGTAACAAACGATGTGCCATAACATCTGGATAACGACGTATTGGAGATGTAAAATGACTATAATATTTAAAAGCAAGTCCGTAATGACCTATATTTTTTGTAGAATACACCGCTTTACTCATACAACGAATAGTGAGTGTATCAACAAGATTTTGTTCTTTAGTGCCTTTGACGTTTTTAAGGAGAGTGTTTAAGGAATGTGTGGTGGTTTCTTTATTTTTTAAATTTAATTGATGTCCAAATTGGGAAACGATTCTTTGAAGACCTGCTAATTTTTGATCGTCTGGTTCATCATGGATTCGATATATAAATGTTTTTGGTGGTGTTTGTTTTCCTATAAATTCAGCAACTTTTTTATTTGCTAATAACATAAACTCTTCGATGAGTTTGTTAGCATCTTTAGAGGTTTTAAAAAATACACTTACTGGGTTGTTAACGTCATCGAGGTTAAATTTAACTTCTGTTTTATCAAATGAAATAGCTCCATTTTTCAAGCGTTTTTTACGTAATATTTTTGCTAATTCATCTAATTTCAAAAGAGCATCTTTAATAGCGGAATCCGCAGTATAAGTTTGCCCACTAATAGCTATTTCTGCAGGAATGATACACTCGTTGGTTTCTATAATATGCTGTGCCTCTTCGTAAGCAAATCGCGCATCACTATAAGTAACTGTTCTTCCAAACCATTGATTTTCTATAAGCGCTTTATTGTTTATTTCAAAAACAGCCGAAAACGTGAATTTCTCTTCTAAAGGCCTTAGAGAACATGCATTGTTTGATAATACTTCTGGTAACATTGGCACAACTCTATCTACTAAATAAACAGAGGTAGCACGTTCATAAGCTTCCTCGTCTAAAATAGTACCTTCTTTGACGTAATGGGACACATCTGCAATATGTATTCCTATTTCAAAATTTCCGTTAGAAAGTTTTTTAAAAGATAGAGCATCATCAAAATCTTTTGCATCTTTTGGATCTATTGTAAAAGTAAGTGTGGATCGCATATCGCGACGTTTTGCTATATCTTCTGGATTAATAGAGGTGTCTATATTATTTGCAAATACTTCTACTTCTGCTGGAAATTCATAAGGGAGTCCGTATTCTGCTAATATGGAATGAATTTCGGTATTATGATCTCCGGGTTTTCCTAATATCTTTATTATTTTTCCATTAGGGCAATCTGCTTTGTCTGGCCATTCTTCTAATCTGACGAGAACTTTATCGCCATCATCTGCTTTCATTGTTTTTGATAAAGGCACAAAAATATCAACAGGCATTTTATTAGAATCAGGTACGACAAAAGCAAATTTTTCATTTAACTGTACAACACCTACAAATTCTGTTCGTGCACGCTCAATAATTTGAGTGATTTCTCCTTCGTGCTTTCCATTTTTTTTCCTTTTGTAAATATATAATTCTACCGTATCACCATGCAGTGCTTTATGCATGTTATTAGATGCTATAAAAACATCTTCTTCGAAAGTATCACTTATAACATAAGCATTACCTCTAGAAGCCATGTCTACTTTTCCTGTAAAATATTCTGTTGTACTTATAATTTGAAATTTTCCTCGTTCAACTTCTTTAATTTGTTTTTGAGCTGTTAACTTGTGAAGATTTTTTATAATTTGGTTTCGACTACTAGCATCGTTAACTTTTAGTTTTGCAGCGATCTGTTTATGATTGAATGTTTTTTTTCTATCTGATTTCAATATAGTTAATATACTTTCACTATAATTATTAACTGATTTTTTTTTATTCTTTTTCATTTAAAGTTTCTAATTAAACAAAGCTACTCTTTTAATCTAAGCAAGAGCCATTACTTTTTTTACTTTATTCACATTTAATATAATCATATTAATTTTTTATTAATTTTTCAAAAAACAAATGCTGCTTATTATTGTTTGTTAATAGGTACTATAAGTTTCGTTTAAAAATGTTGTTATTTATCTTATTTACATTTTATAAACATCTATTAAACAATTTATTTTTTTGTAGTAAATTGATTTTCAATATTATATAGTTTTTAGTGTTCTTTGTTAATAATATATATTAAAAAAAAATATTCATAAAAAACCAATAATTTTTTGTTTATAAATAGGGATTTAATTTTAATAAGTCAAGAATGAAAAAATAATAATTTTTTTCGTTTTCTAATTTTTTTTTCCCCTTGAAAAAATTAATTGATAAATAAAAATTTAGTTTTCAGAATCGTTTATTAATTATTAACAACTAATTAAAAAGGCTATAAACAATATAATTTAAGTACCACTCTTTTTTGTAAATTTACTAATAATTAAAGTTACACCAAATGAACATATCAATAGGAAACGACCACGCTGGAACAGCTTATAAATTTAGAATCGTAGAATTTCTAAAATCAAAAAATATAGATGTTATTAATTATGGAACAGATACAGACTCCAGTGTTGATTATCCTGATTTTGTACATCCTGTTGCTAAAGATGTAGAATCTAAAAAATCAACTTACGGGATTCTTATTTGTGGAAGTGCTAATGGAGTTGCAATGACTGCTAATAAGTATGCTAATATTAGAGCAGGGATTTGCTGGACAAACGAAATTGTTTCTTTGATACGTCTTCATAACAACGCTAACATACTTTGTATTCCAGCACGCTTCACTGAAATAGAGGATGTTTTAGAAATGGTTGATACTTTTTTAAATACAGAATTTGAGGGAGGGCGTCATCAGAACAGAATAAATAAAATACAACCTTGCTAATATATAATTATTCATAATTAATTTATGTTAGATATTTATGTAAAAACATTTAATCAGCTGTCTCTAGATGAACTTTACTATTTGTTTCAGTTACGGAGTCAAGTTTTTGTGGTAGAGCAAGATTGTGTCTATCAAGATATCGATGGGAAGGATAAAAAAGCGTTGCATGTTATCGGAAAAAAAGACAATACTATTATCGCATATTCTCGCATTTTCAAACCTGGCGATTATTTTAAAGAAGCGAGTATTGGTCGTGTTGTAGTTGCAGAAAATTTTCGCCATTTAAAATATGGTCACCAACTCATGGTTGCTTCTATAGAGGCAGTTGAAGCCTCTTTTTCTTCCAAAAAAATAAAGATTTCTGCTCAAAAATACTTAGAAAATTTTTATAATAATTTAGGATTTATAACGAGTGGTGAACCTTATTTAGAAGATGGAATTCCACATATAGCAATGATAAAAAATTAATCTTTATTCGATATAGAAGTTATTTTAATCTCTACCCTTCTGTCATACTTCGTTTCTTTTCCTAATGGATATTTATTTTTTAAACCAACATAACGCATCCTTGTTCTTTTAATGCCTTTATTTATCATGTAATCATAGATATATTTTGCTCTTGCTAGTGATAAATTACGTTTTCCTGTTCCTTTATCCACTGCGTCCCTTTCGTTTCTAGTACAACATACATGCCCTTGAATTGTAAAATGGATGTCGTCTCTTTCACGCAAAGCCTCTGCGATCTTTTCTAAGACAGGTAAAGATTCCTTTACCACATAACTGTATCCTGTTTTAAATAAAATATTATCAAGTGTTATTTTATCACCAACCTTTAATCCTTCTTTTAAGAAAGGTGGTTTTTTTTCTTTTTTAATAGGCTCTTTTAAATCTTTTTTATAGACCACATTAATCTCAACTTTTCGGTTCAATCCGCGTATTATATTTATATTATCTGAAGAAACCACTCGCAACAACACCTCACCTTTCCCGTCCACATTACTAATAAGATTGTCATCCACACCAAACCCAGAAAATATTTTTTTAATTGCATCCGCTCTGTTTTGAGACAATGTTAAATTATAAGAATCAGTCCCTCGATCATCACAAAACCCATAAATAGCAATCCGCTCTATTTCAATATCTTTTAAGCTCTGAATAAACAACACCAGGCGGTTTTTTTCTATTTCAGGAACATTAAATAAACCCGTTTCAAAATAGACCACGTGCGTATTGTCCGTCTGTGCATGTGTCATGTTCATTAATAAAAACACTAAAAAGAGTATTTTTTTCATCTCATTTATTTTATTGATACAATTGCATTTACCTACTTTAATATAGTGTTATAAGCATTATTATCGTTTATAATTTCTTGTGCCTTAAACACATCTTTGTTTGTGGCAAGAAAATATGCATACATTCCTTCTCTGTAAAAATAACGTTTTATTATTTCCCCCTCCAAAACAGAGCGAATTTCAGGTTCAAAATCTTCTATTAATTTTAATTTTGATGTACGAATCGCTATTTCTAAATCCTCAAAACTCTCCTCCATAGCTCCCAAACCACCTTCTTGAAACGCTTTTTTTAATTGATTTAGGTTTTCTTGAGTTTCACCGATTGTACTGTATTTTTCCTCCAAACACATACTTTTAAAACGCTCAAAATCTTTTTTATTTAATTGAAAAGATTCTAAATAATCAACATCATTGTTGTGATAAAATGCATTGGAATAATCAAACACCAACGAACTTTTTAAGAGTGTTTCTATAAATTTATTTGGCTTATCATTACCAATAATCACATCTGGATTAACTCCTCCACCATCATACACTGTTCTCCCATTTTTTGTTTTAAAAGCTGTATATTGATCTTCTTTAAATCGATTTGCCGCTCCGTCTTTCTTTCGATTTCTATAATCGAGTGCTTGAATACAACGCCCTGATGGAGTATAATAATGTGAGATCGTTACTTTTAATTGCGATCCGTAAGGCAAAGGCTTAGGTCTTTGAACCAACCCTTTTCCAAAACTTCTTTGACCCACAATAACTGCACGGTCTAAATCTTGAAGAGCCCCTGCTACAATTTCACTTGCTGATGCACTGTTTTGGTTTATCAAAACAACCAATGGTATATCCAAACTCAACGGTTGTTTCTGGGTTTTAAATACTTGGTTATAAGCTTCTACTTTTGACTTTGTAGAAACAACAAGTTGTCCTTTAGGGACAAATAAGTTTACTATTTTTACTGCTTCTTGAAGTAAGCCCCCTGGATTATTTCTTAAATCTAAAATAATGCCTTTTGCCTCATCTACGAGCATTAGTTTTAACGCGTTTTCTACTTCTGCTGAAGCTGTTTTTGAAAACTGATCTAATGCAATATAACCAATACCATTTGTTAGTAGTTTATATATTGGAACCGCTTTTGGTTTTACGTCTGCTCTTGCCACCGACACTTCTGTTTTTCTCCCATTTCTTTGGTAAACAAGTTTGACGGTTGTGTTTTTTTTACCATTCAAAAATTGTGTTGCACCTCCCTCCAAATCACTAACCTCGAGCCCATCAATTTTAATAATTTCATCTCCTGATTTTAAGCCCACCTTATCTGCGGGTAAATCCTTAAAAACTTCTACAACTACTAATTTATTTTTAGATGCGTTGATAGTTGCGCCAATTCCAACATAAGTTCTCGACTGATTGATACGAGCTTTTTCAACGTCCTGTTCGGTCATATAGGTGGTATAGGGGTCTAATTCTTTTAACATCTGCGTGACACTCTCTTGCATTAAATCAGCAGGGTTTGTTTCATCCACATAATTCATGTTGACTTCCTTAAAAAGTGACGTAAAAATATCCAGCTGTTTTGCAATTTCAAAATAATCGTTTTTATGAGCAGTGGTCGCTATAAAAACCAACCCGATAATTCCCACAAACACCCCTCTTCTTTTAAAATCAAACTTCATACTTCTCTTTTTTATTAAAACGTTTTATCAGCATCTCAAATTGTTCATTTAATTGAGGAGATTCGGGCATTTCTTTGCCAATATACAAGACCATAAAACAGAATTTTGAGTCCAATTTTTCCAACACAACCGAAAGTTGTTTATCTACAGTTACCCTCAAAAGACGCTTGATTCGGTTACGATCCACAGCTCTTTTAAAATGTTTTTTACTCACAGAGACTCCTACCAAATGTTTGTCCACTCCCTTTAAATAGACCATTCTTAAAGGAAAAGCACCGACCGAAGCCCCAGCCATGAATAACTGATCTATTTGTTTTTTTCCTTTTAAACGCTCCATTGTATTATAAAATTTTAAGCTGATTATTTTCTTTATTAATATCTGCTGTTTCTTTGTTAACATCTATTGTAATAGACTCAATCATTGCTGGATTTACTTCCACAGAAAAACGGTATTCTGGATACGCCCACGCCCAGTCTTCTAGTAACGTTTCACCTTTTCGAAGCGGTCTTTCACCTCGCATCATCTGTAAAGGAATGTAATATTCTTTCTTTTGTCCATCTTTCATAAGCACTTGAACCTCAACAGGCATTGGCATTAATCCAATACGTTCCAATGTAATAACTGTTTGACCTTCTAAACCAACAGCGTTTTTTACACCATAATCGATTGTGTTTGTGGTTTGTGTCCAATCGGTTAAAAACCACTCTAATTCCAATTCAGATGTTTTTTCTGCACAACGTATAAAGTCATTTGGTGTAGGGTGTTTAAAGGCCCAGTCTTTAAAATATTTTTTTAATGTTTTCCAAAAATTATCTTCACCAATAATATACCGTAACTGAGCCAACACCAACGCCCCTTTGCTGTAAGTGGAAACACTATAAGATGAGTTATACACATAACGATCTGCATGGGTGCTCATAGGCTGTTCTTTTCCGCTGAGTGCGAGCTTGAAATAGCGATTAAAATGACGCTTCATAGGCTCAGAGGTTTCTACTCCAAGAATGGTGTTTTCAATAAGCGTACAGGTATATTCTGCAAAACCCTCATCGAGCCAAGGGTGTTTACTTTCGTTAGACGCCATCAAAAACTGAAACCAAGTGTGGCCTATTTCATGCGCGGTTACGCCCAACAAACCCTCAAAACTACGCTCCCCTGTAATCAGTGTGCACATGCCATATTCCATACCACCGTCTCCACCTTGAATTATCGAGTATTGTTCGTAGGGATATTTTCCTATGTTTTTGCTGTAGTATTGAATTATTTCACTTGCAGGGGTCTTTAGGTCTTTCCAATGTTTTTTGTATTTACGCTTTAAAGAGTTTTTATATAAAAAATGCAACATCGGCCCGTCAGGAACTTGTAAGGTGTCGTGAATAAAATTAGGATCCGCTGCCCATGTAAAATCATGAACGTTCGGAGCAACAAAATGCCACGTTAACAAATCGGATTCATTTTTTGTTTCTTTGATTCCATAGCCATGCCCAATTTCGTTAGGGTTTTGTAAGTACCCTGTACCGCCTACTGTATAGTTTTTATCGAGCGTTAATTTCACATCAAAATTCCCCCACACACCATGAAATTCTCTGCTAATATAAGGGTCTGCATGCCACCCTTCAAAATCATATTCTGCCATTTTCGGGTACCATTGCGCCATAGAAAGTGCCACTCCCTCACTGCTGTTTTTCCCCGCTCTACGAATCACAGGCGGAACCTGCCCCTCAAAAGTCATTTCAAATGTAGCCGACTCTCCTGATTTGATAGGATTGTTTAATTGAACCTCAAGCACCGTTCCTGCCACAGTGTATTTTAAAGGGACTTTGTTCTGTGTTAAAGAAACAATGTTTAGAAAGCCAAAATCGTCTTTTTGAAGCTTACTAATTCGATCTCCGACCCTAGAGTCTGCATCTGCAATCGTAATGGAGCGCACGTCCATTTCACTTCCAGGTTGAAACGCATTGTAAAATAAATGAAAAAAAACCTGATCCAATTCATCTGGAGAGTTGTTGGTATAAATTAATTTTTGTGTCCCACCATAGTTGAATGTATTCACATCCATTTTTACATCCATCGTGTAATCCACGTGTTGTTGCCAGTACTCAAAATTGTTTTGACTGTATAAGGAGGTTAATCCCATCCAAAATGCGAGTATATAAGAAGTATGTTTCATAATAGTTATAATTATTTTGAAATTTTTGATGCCATTATTAATGCGTTATAAGCGTTCACAATTTTACCGGATTTAGACAGCTCTGAAAAAGGAACAATCGCACCATTTTCCAAAACAACTTTTTTGTCAATAGCAATTCCTGATGTCATTAATATGTTTTTTACTTGTGCTGCACTAAGGTTCGGATATTGAGAGAATATCAAAGCAGCAACGCCTGTGACTAAAGGAGCTGCCATAGAGGTGCCACTTGCAAATTCGTAATCATTTTTTGGGTATGTTGAGTATATTTGAGAACCCGGAGCAAAAACATCTACGGTATTTTTCCCGTAATTTGAGTAGCCTGCAACCAAAGTTGAGCCGTATTTCGGTCCAATTGCTCCCACCTTCACAAACGTATTTGAAACTTCAACACCATTATTTATTTGATCATTTGGAAAGTAGTTTATCTCATCGGTGTTTTTACCATCATTTCCAGCCGCGGCTACAATCAACACATCTTTTTTGGCCGCATAAGCAATAGCGTCTCTTACCCAATCACTGTGTGGTGAAAATTGTTTTCCAAAACTCATGTTAATCACTTTTGCGCCGTTATCAACAGCGTAATATACTCCCAAAGCTACATCTTTATCGTATTCGTCACCGCTTGGGGTATTACGTATTGCCATTATTTTAATGTTGTTAGCAGCACCATCTATTCCAATACCATTGTTGCGTTTTGCGGCGATTATTCCAGAAACATGGGTTCCGTGGGTACGTCCATTTTTTGCTCTGACATCCCCATTCCCATAGTTGCGGTCACTCAAATCGTCTGGGTTATCTCCAACAACTTTTCTTCCATCAAAATCGATGTTTAGATTGTAGTCTAAACGCTCGTTAATAGTTTTTAAATCGGAGCTTAAATCCTTTATACACGCTTCGATTGTTTCAAACCCGAATCCGTAAGCCTGCTTAATGATGTTGACATGTTTAATTAACTCAAAGTCGGGAGTAATAATACCATCTACTTCTTCTTTGGTATAAACAGGTTTT
This sequence comes from Flavobacteriaceae bacterium, assembly GCA_030835325.1. Lineage (GTDB taxonomy): Bacteria > Bacteroidota > Bacteroidia > Flavobacteriales > Flavobacteriaceae > Hel1-33-131. The sequence continues at coordinate 82,580 of JAURPF010000160.1, forward strand.
TTTAGATACTTTGCAACTGCTGCATCGGCTGTTGTTAACTGCTCCAAAATTTCATCGTATTGTTTTTTCATACGACTGTTGCTCTCGTATTCTTCTGAGAGAAGTTTTTTGGCTTCCAAATAACGAGGGTTGCTTGAATCTCCACTTGCAACCAATCGCACATATTCTAACTGTTCGTTGTTAGCTTCTCCCAAAAAGTTCCAACCATGCACGTCGTCAATGTATCCATTAGCGTCGTCGTCTTTTCCATTGTTTGGAATTTCATCAGAATTCACCCAAATACATCCTTTAAGATCTTCGTGATCAATGTCAATTCCAGAATCAATAACAGCTACAATAATCGTTTTACTTTTTGGTTTTACCAGCTCTTTATAAGCTCTTTCCAGGCTAACCCCAGGAATCGTATCTGTTTTGAGGTCTAAATGACTCCATTCTTTTTCTTCTGGCTCCGTAAGTTTTTCTACTTTAAGGGGTATCTGGTCAACGTTTTCAATAGGGGTTGATAAGATTTCAGACCTGTATCCACAACTCAGAAAGAAGAATAGCAGTAGAAAATAAAAGATGTTTCGAAGTCGATTGTGAAGTTTTTTTTTCATTTTTAGGTTAAAATAGATTATTAAAATGATAAATATTATTGAGGCGCACCCCTTTTTCGGTGTGCTTGACGGTAATTAATTCGTTATGAACGTCATGTTCCAAAAGTAAATAATAATTTTTATCTGCAGCCAGCTTTAAAAAACGTTCTTTCTCGTCTAAAGTAAGCAATGGTCTTGTATCGTATCCCATCACAAATGGCACAGAAATATGCCCAACTGTAGGTAATAAATCTGCCATAAAACAGATGGTTTTTCCTTTGTAGGAAATCATAGGAATCATTTGCTTGTCAGTATGTCCGTTTGCAAAAAACACATCAAACCCCAAGCTTGTGTTGTGTAATATATCTTTATTAGGAATAGGAATGTGTTTTAAACGTCCGCTCTCTTCAATAGGTATAATATTCTCGGCTAAAAAGGAAGCCCGTTCGCGTTTATTTGGGTTTGTTGCCCACTCCCAGTGATCTTTGTTACTCCAAAAAATAGCATTTTTAAAGGCAATTTCATAAGCTGTTTTGTCTGAATTCCATTGCACACAACCCCCACAGTGGTCAAAATGTAGGTGGGTCAAAAAAACATCTGTCACATCATCTCTACAAAATCCATGTGTTGCAAGCGCTCCATCTAATGAATCCGTTCCCCAACGGTAATAGTAATTAAAAAAGCGTTCACTTTGTTTGGTTCCCATTCCGGTGTCAATCAACATTAAACGGTTACCGTCCTCTATCAATAAACAACGAGAAGCGATGTCAATCATATTGTTTTTGTCGGCAGGATTTGTTTTGTTCCAAATCGACTTAGGAACGACTCCAAACATTGCCCCTCCGTCTAATTTAAAATTACCAACATTGATGGGGTATAGTTTCATCTTATGATTTGTTTATGATTGCATTCAACCTGAACCCAAAATCTAATAACGCTTTTATTTCCTTTATGCTTGCGATGCGCTCTTTACTAAAAACCAACAACCCATCTTTACTAGACTCGATATGGTAATAGGCGTTGCTTTCAAAAAACAGCACAAGCTCATCTGTAAAAAACGCTCTGATATCATGTTCATTTTCGCCTCTTAAATAAAACCGTTTTGAAAAATCTACATGGTTTTCAATATCAATATCTCTATAACCTGCTAATGCATACAGACGTTCTAACAACCCTTCTCGATCTAGTTTAAACACAGGGACACTCGACGATGTTTTAATATAAAGCATGGTCGATCGGATCACTTCCTTGGCAATAAATTCTCCTTCGGAAAAGGTGATGTCAAATAAATGGCTGGGGCTATTTTTAGACGAAAGTTGATTAAAAACATGTTCAATTTTTTTAGTTTTAAAATAGATGAAGTTTTCTAAAAACACACTATTTTTATTTTTCAATGGGTCGTAGCTTAATTCAAAATCATTAGCGACCAGTTCAAGATTGTTTTGGCGTTTTGTTTTATTGTTTGGAACAATGTTCTGTAGCGGTAACAGGCGTCTCAAAGCAAAAGGGTGTTCGGATTTTGTTCCTAAAATGTCCAACCCAATAACCTCAACATTTCCTCCTTTTTTATGAAATAGTTCTTGATAATCATGGACATTTTCCATCACAGAATGGTCCACAAACCCACACAACGAAAAATCTAAAACAACATCGCTTTCTTCGGGAATTGCCTCTAACTTACTTTTCAGCATGTTGAAATTTAGAAAACTACAAAAATGTTTCACGCTAATAAAATAACCCCCATCTTCCTCTTTAAACATTAATACGTTAGGCTTAAGAATATTTTTAACAAATAAACTAAGGCTTTTTGTGACTACAATATGAATAATAAATGTGGTAATCAACCCCGCGAAAATACCCGTAATTAACCCAATTTTAAGGGTTACAAACAGAGTAACAAAGAATATGATTAACTGCTCTTTACCGATCGTAAAAATCCGCCGCACAACATTTGGAGATGCTAGTTTATATCCTGTATATACCAATATTGCCATCAAGGCGGTCAGTGGTATTCGTGTTAGCTCTGTGCTAAAAAGAACAATAAACAACACCAAAAATAAGGCATGAAACATGTTTGAAGATCTGTTGGTCCCCCCGTTATTGACATTTACGGAACTTCTTGCAATTACGGTCACAACATTTAACCCGCCCAAAAACCCACTGACTACAGTGGCAAGCCCAAGAGCCTTAATGTCTTTGTTTACGTTGGAGCGTCTTTTAAGAACGTCTAATTTATCAACAGCCTTAATGCTTAACAACGACTCAATACTTGCAATTAAAGTCAGCGCGATTACGCTTGACCAAAACGGTAGCGTACCCACCACCTCAAAGTTTGGCGTTGGAATATCTGTTATTATTTCGTGAATATTTGGAATCCCAGGAATCATATAATCCCCACAAATGGGATTCGGGGTTTTCAATACGAATTCATGATAATAGCTAAATCCAACTGACACAATTACAATCCACATTGGCGCTGGAATAAGCTGAAGATACTTGTTTCGGATCTTTGAATAAAAGACCATAATAGCGAGACTTATAAGTCCAGCAACAGCTGCATAAATTAACCCATTATCTTGAAAATTAAGAACGCTAATTAAGGTGCTTGGTATTTCTAACAAGTATTCAATCCCATTGCCCCTAACAATTTTGTTTCCAAGCATAATATGGAATTGCTTTCCTAAAATAATAAGTCCAATTGCCGCTAACATTCCTTGAATTGCTGAGGACGGAAAATAGTCTGCCAATTTTCCCAACCTTAAAAACCCAAGGACAACCAAGAGAATTCCAGAGCAAATAATTGCCGCATAAGTTGCGGTAAGTCCAAGCGTTGTAATTGCTATTAAAACAACCCCTACAAGACCATTCCCTGGCCCAGAAATCGTCACAAAACTTCCTCCTAAAATTGAGACAATAATGCCCCCAACAATCGCCGTGATCACTCCAGCTATTGGAGGTGCTTCACTAGCCATTGCCAGTCCCAATCCTAAGGGAAGCGCAATAAGACTGACCACTAGCCCAGAAAAAAGGTTTTTAGGGATGGTTTTCATAAACCCAACAAATGAAGGTTCTTTTGTTCTCATTGGACTATTAATACATCGGTTGGTAACTCGGTTAAAATATGTTCAATATCGTGAGGAAATAAGCGATCCCAAAACGTCATTTTCGAGGGAGCATTCATCACTAATAGATCTGCTCGCGCCACTTGTGCATAGTGCCCTATTGAGTAACCTCGTTTCCCAAAAATAAGCTGGGACTTTATGGTTATATCTTTTGTATAATCTGCCGGGATTGAATCCAAAACTTTTTTGACCCGTGCTTCTTCTCTTAAACGCAACCGTTCTTTGATAATGGTTGACTTTCTGAGGGTTTTATCGTCATCTACCTTAACACTCACCTCTTCTTGATCAATTTCTTCAACCACAGTAATTTTACCAACCCCTAATTTGTGGCCAACCAAAAAGGCCGCGTTCACAGTTTCTTTTGTTTTTGGATCTTTTAGGCCGTTGACAACAATGTGTTTACATGGGACACGGTTTATGGATGGGTTGATTAAAAGTAAGACGGAACAATTCGCTTTTCGTGTGATCTTTCGTGCAATAGAACCCAGATAGTATTTTAGAAAGTTTTCTTTTTTGAGGGCTCCAATAATAAGCAGATCTACTTTTTTTTCTTTTGTAGAAGTTAGAATCACATCCACAGGATCTCCAGACTTGTAAAACAACTCATATTCTAAACCTTGGTTCTCAAACGGACTTAAAAACGTTCTAAAAGTATTAGACTTTTTTTCTGAAGACTCTCCAACATGTATAAGGACTAATTTACTTCCGAAACACAAGGCCAAGCGCGCCGCCTCATTAATATTAGCCTCTAGATTTGGAGAAAAAGTGACTCCAATTCCGATTGTTTTAAAGGTAATTGCGCTCAATCAATTTTATATTTAAAGATTATTCTGAAATATAAGACTTTCTTTAAAAATATAAAAACCAAAAATTAGATTAATCATTAAGCTTCAGAACCGCCATAAATGCTTCTTGTGGGATTTCTACACTACCTACTTGACGCATTCGTTTTTTCCCTTTTTTCTGATTTTCCAAAAGCTTTCGTTTTCTAGAGATGTCTCCACCATAACATTTTGCGGTAACATCCTTACGAACTGCTTTAACGGTTTCTCTTGAAATGATTTTTGCACCAATTGCAGCCTGAATAGGAATATCAAACTGTTGTCTTGGAATGAGCTCTTTTAGTTTGGCACACATTTTTCTGCCAATAGCGACTGAGTTGTCGATGTGGATTAAGGCCGAAAGCGCATCTACAGTTTGACCATTTAGCAATACATCAACCCGAACCAACTTTGATACACGCATTCCTATCGGGGAGTAATCAAAGGACGCATAGCCTTTAGACACGGTTTTTAATCGGTCATAAAAATCAAATACAATTTCCGCTAAGGGCATGTCAAAAGTCAATTCAACTCGCTCTGGAGTTAAGTAATTCTGGCTTGTAATTTGCCCACGTTTTTCAATACATAACGACATCACATTTCCTACAAAATCAGACTTTGTAATGATAGAGGCTTTAATGTAAGGCTCTTCAATCCGATCTAAACCTGAAGGGTCAGGCAAGTCAGAGGGGTTGTTCAGTATGACAATGGTATCTGGATTTTTACGTGTAAAGGCGTGATAGGATACATTGGGAACCGTTGTAATCACGGTCATATTAAACTCACGTTCTAATCGTTCTTGAATAATTTCTAGATGCAACATTCCTAAAAATCCACATCGAAATCCAAAGCCTAAGGCCGCTGAGCTTTCAGCCTGAAACACTAAAGAGGCATCGTTCAGTTGTAGTTTTTCCATGGAGGCACGCAACTCTTCGTATTCCTCGGTATCTACGGGATACAATCCTGCAAAAACCATTGGCTTGACGTCTTCAAACCCTTCAACGGCTTTGGTTGTTGGGAACTTTGCATCCGTAATGGTATCTCCAACCTTTACTTCGCGCGCATCTTTTATGCCTGTAATTAGGTATCCAACATCGCCAGTTTTAATTTCTTGTTTTGGTGTTTGGGTAAGGTTGAGTGTCCCTACTTCATCCGCACCATAGGTTTTTCCTGTGGCAATAAACTTAACTTGTTGATTTTTTTTAATACTTCCATTCACAATTTTAAAATAGGTTTCAACCCCTCTAAAAGAGTTGTAAACAGAATCAAAAACGAGTGCCTGCAAAGGGGCGTCTGGATCCCCTTTTGGTGGCGGTATGGTTTCTATAATGGCGGATAAAATGGCTTCAATTCCAATGCCTGTTTTAGCACTTGCGGGAATTACCTCTTCAGGCCTACATCCTAAAAGCTCTACAATATCATCGGTTACTTCTTCGGGGTTTGCACTTGGCAAATCTACTTTATTTAAAACAGGAATGATTTCTAAATCATTTTCCAGGGCGAGGTATAAATTTGAAATGGTTTGCGCTTGTATGCTTTGTGCGGCATCTACAATCAACAACGCTCCTTCACAGGCGGCAATGGATCGCGAGACTTCATAACTAAAATCGACATGACCAGGCGTGTCAATGAGATTTAAAACATAATCCTGTCCTTTGTAGGAGTATTCCATTTGAATGGCATGCGACTTGATTGTAATCCCACGCTCACGCTCCAAATCCATGGAGTCTAGCAATTGGTTTTGCTTTTCACGCTCAGTAACGGCACCTGTAAAGTCCAACAGTCGGTCTGCCAAGGTGCTTTTACCGTGGTCAATATGTGCGATGATACAAAAATTTCTAATATGCTTCATTTACTGTAGTTCAAGATGCGTTGTATGCGAAAGCAAAAGTAATCAAATTTCTCACACAAGGATTAGATTAATTAATGATGATCCATGAGGGTCTGAATTCGTTTAATTGCTTCTGATTTTCCAATTAAATGGATGATATCAAAAACATCAACCCCTTCTAGTGCACCAACAAGTGCCACTCTTAGCGGCATCATTATTTTTCCAAAGCCGATTTCGTTTTCGGTAATCCACCCCTTTACAGTAGTTTGAATCCCCTCAACACTGCTGTCGTCTGCGGTTTCAAGCACGCCAATTAGTTGGGACATTAGGTCTTTAGAATGTTCTTTCCATGCTTTCTTAAGAGCGGCCTCTTCAAAAGTTTCAGGGGCTTTAAAAAAGTAATGGCTTAATCCCCAAAACTCAGAAGTAAAGGTAGCACGTTCTTTGATGAGGTCAACAACCAACACCACATAATCAGGGTCTATAGCCTTGAGTTCTGGTGTTGTGTCTATAAATATTTTGGACAATGTTTCGGCACTCTGTTTTTGCATGTACTGATGGTTGAACCATTTTGTTTTGTCGGGGTCAAAACGAGCACCAGCTTTATTGACATTTTTTATATCAAACGCCTCTACAAGCTCACTTAATGAAAAAAGCTCTTGTTCTGTGCCAGGATTCCACCCTAAGAATGCCAAGAAATTAACAACGGCTTCCGGAAAGTAGCCACTTTCTTTATATCCTTTGGAGATCCTATTTGTTGAGGGGTCTTCCCAGTTTAATGGAAATACAGGAAATCCTAATTTATCGCCATCGCGTTTGCTGAGCTTTCCTTTTCCTGTTGGTTTTAAAATCAAGGGTAAGTGTGCAAATTCAGGTGCTTCCCATCCAAACGCATTGTAAAGCAATTGGTGCAACGCCAAAGAAGGCAGCCATTCTTCACCACGAATAACGTGTGTGATGTTCATTAAAGAATCGTCCACCACATTGGCAAGGTGGTAGGTGGGCATGCCGTCCGATTTGAATAGCACCTTGTCATCTAGTGTATTGGTATCAATTGTGATTGTTCCTCTAATTAAGTCGGTAAGCTCAAGCGTTTCATCTTGAGGTGCCAAAAACCGCACCACATAGTCCTGGCCACTTTCAATTTTTTTAGCCACTTCTTCTTTAGACAAGACTAATGAATTCACAAGCCTTCCACGTGTTCTGTTGTGCCAATTGTAGATAAAGGTTTTGCCTTTAGCCTCATGATTTTTACGCTCCAAGTCTAGGGCATCCGCCGTATCAAAAGCATAATAGGCTTTGTTGTTTTCAATCAGAAAATCGACATACTGCTTGTACAAATGCTTGCGCTCACTTTGTCTGTACGGCCCAAAATTACCTTCTTTTCCCGGGCCTTCATCAAAAGGAATGTTGCACCAGTTGAGTGCTTTTGTGATATAATCTTCTGCACCATTCACAAAGCGTTTTTGATCGGTATCTTCGATACGAAGCACAAATGTACCGCCTTGTTTTTTGGCAAATAGATAATTAAATAGAGCAGTTCGCACGCCTCCAATATGGAGAGGCCCCGTGGGGCTAGGTGCAAATCGTACGCGAATGGATTTGTTCATGCTTTTGTATTAATACTACAAAGATAGAACTGCTGAACGCATTCCCCAAAGAAACAGGCTGCGTTTTTAGGAAAGCATCACTCATAGATGGGAGACTTTGCGCAGCAGAGAGATTGAGGTTTGGATAGCGAGGCTTTTCTTTTTTGGATTGTGGCTAACGTGTTTGTGTATGATTTCGTTGCGTGTTTAAGCACTAAATTTAGCAAATAAATCACAGATAGAAAGTCCGCGAGGACTTTCGTAAGTAGGCTCTAACTAGCAATGAATTATACACGTTGTTAGCAGCTGTCTTTTTTAGAGATTTTTAAATTTTCGCTCTTTATGAAAAGAAGTGTACTCATTTGATTTTTTAAGATATTCTTCAATGTGTTCAAAATTTACTATATCTACCCAAAGGCTATTTTCAAAAAACCGTTGAATATTAAATCTAAAATATTTGAGTTCTTTTAAGTCATTGTTTTTAGTGAATTCCCATAGTTTTGATTCAACAACAATTACTGGATGTATGAAATAGATGTGATTACTTCTGTCTATTAATGACTCTATTATCTTTTCAACAGTTTTTAACTTGGATATGTCTTGATTTGTATGTTCAAGGATTATGTATTCTATATTTTCAAGTAATAATTCTTCATGAGCCAAAATGGCACTTTGTAAACTCAGTACACATTTCCAGATTACTGAATTATCTATATCTTTCGTTGTATTTACATTTGTTTCTCGATAAGCATTGTAAACTGGAATTTTGAAAGGATTGAGTTTGTAATCTAACCATCTGTAGCCAGAATCAAGGACGCAATAATTTTCAAGTTTTTCTTTTATGTATATTATTTCTTCAGTATTGAAATTATACTTAAAGAGCAGTTCATCAAGCTTATTTAATTTATTGTATGTGTAATTACCTGTCCAAATAAAATCAAAAAAACCATTATTAGGTGAAGGGTTGTTTGCGACGATGTGGTAATTTTTAAGACTTTTACATTCTACTAATATGTCCACATCACAACTATAAGGCTCTTTTTGAAAATATTTTCTTCCTTTGACATCTAATTCTCTCATTTTTCCAGATTTGGAATCTCTAAAAAAAGGTGATTGTTCAGTATACCAGCCTAAATCTTTAAGCTCATTGTACACTTTTGATTCAATCATTAAGGATTTTAATGAACTTGAATTAAGTAACTTATTTTTTATGTCATTATGATTTTGCATTCGGTTTACTGATTGCTGCTAACTATTGTATATCGGAACTGGTTCCGATATATCCAATATGTTTGATTGTTAAGGTTGTTGTTGTAAAAGATTGATTTTCATATATTTAATTCTTAATAATTGATCTCGTAGAACAACATTCTCTATCGTAAATTAGGCACATTTTCCATAGGTGTATTTATAGAGCTATGTCCTAATAAGACCTCAACGAGTCGTATATCGGAACCTTTCCAATGCGTCATTCAATAAACTAAAATCTAAAACTTCGGTTAAACTCTTTTGAAGAATTAGATTTGGGGTCAAAATCAGTTATAAACTTATAATTTTTTTTTGAGACACCCAAAAAAGAGTCCCATCATATAGATTATTATTGTAATTTTAGTTTCTTAAATCAAACCTCAGTTGAGCGGCTTTCATATTATAGAACAAAAATTAGAACAATTCATCAAGCGCTACTACCTAAGTGCTTTGTTGAAAGGCATGGTATTGTTTTTTTCAATCGGGCTGCTTTATGCATTGCTACTATTGGCAATTGAACATTTCTTTTGGCTGGGCACTTCGGGTCGCTTGTTGTTGTTTTGGGGTGTTTTTGGTTTTGAAGCCATTCTTTTTTATGGGCTTATTTTTACTCCACTAGCCAAATATTTTAAGATTCAAAACCGCATTGATTTCGAAACCGCCTCTAAAATTGTGGGCGCTCACTTTCCAGAAGTCAAAGACAAACTTTTAAACCTCCTTCAACTCAACCAGCAGTCAGAACACAGCGAATTTCTTATAGCGAGTATTGAGCAAAAATCGAAAAACTTAAGCTTCATCTCTTTTAAAAGTGCTGTCAACTTTTCTGAGAACATTAAATATTTACGCTTTGCCGCAATTCCGATTGTGATTCTTTCTCTTTGTAATGCATTTGAAAAACAAGCGATTTTTACCGACAGCCTAAAACGGGTTGTCAATTACAATACAGCCTACACCCCCCCAGCACCCTTTGAGTTTTTTGTAATAAACCCCAGTTTAGAAGCGATTGAAAACACCCCCTTCACCTTAGTCGCCAAAACGATTGGATCGGTTGTTCCAGAATCCGTTCAGATTGAATATGACAATGAAACATACATATTAAAACAAACCGAGCTAGGCGTTTTTGAATATGAGTTTTCACAACCCAAAGCCTCTATAGATTTTAAATTAGTTGCTGAGGAGGTGGTTTCCAAACCCTATCGCCTAAATGTTTTACCCACTCCCGTTTTGTTGAGTTTTGATATGTATTTAGACTACCCATCTTATACGGGTAAATCCGATGAAAAAATTGCGAATAATGGTAATGCGATGATTCCTGAAGGCACCAAGCTAAAATGGGAACTACGCACCAAATCCACCGATTCAGTTGCATTTACCTACAAAGAAGAGCGCTCATTTTTTGAGAAGACCGATCAAAAATTTTATTTTTCCAAACAGGTTTTTGAATCGCTCAACTACACGATTCAAACAAGCAACACCAAGCTAAAAAATTACGAGAACCTCGCCTTTTCATTACAAACAATTAAAGACCAGTTGCCCGCTATAAAAGTCGAAATGAAACAAGATTCAACGTATCAGTCCTCGCTTTATTTTTATGGTCAAATTTCAGACGACTATGGTATTCACAATTTAAAATTGTTTTATTACCCCTTGGTAGATACATCTCAAATAAAAGAGATAATTTTACCGTCCAATACATCTCCCTTTCAAGAGTTTACTCACGCCTTCCCATCAAACTTAGAGCTCCTTGAAGACACTGCTTACGCCCTCTATTTTGAGGTTTCTGACAACGATCCATTTCACAAGAACAAAACGACTAGAAGCCGCATTTTTAATTACAACTCCAAAAGCGAAAATACCATTCGGGAACTTCAATTAGATCAACAAAACCAACTCAGCTCCGCTTTTCAAAAGGCCTTGAAAACCTTGTCTGAACAACAAAATAACTTAAATGAAATTTCTCAAACTCAAAAAGAAAAGGAGCAGCTTAATTTTAGTGATCAACAAAAATTAAAATCGTTCATTGAACGTCAACAGGCTCAAGACAAGCTATTGAAAGACTTCAACAAAAAAATGAAGGAGAACCTCAATCAGTTTGAAAAATCAAAAGAGGAAGATCCTTTTAAAGAACAGCTCGAAAAACGATTGGAAGCTCAACAAGAAGCCCTTGAAAAGGATGAAAAACTATTAGAGGAATTAAAGAAAATTACTGACAAGATTAACAAAGATTCTTTAGTCGAAAAACTTGAGGAACTTGCCAAACAAAATAAAAACAAACAACGCAGTTTAGAACAGTTGTTAGAGCTTACCAAGCGTTATTATGTGACACAAAAATCGAATCAACTTCAAAACAATTTGGACGAACTCGCCAAAGAACAATTGCAGTTGGCGGATGAACCAGAAGATATAAACACACAAAAAAACCAAGACAAGATAACTGAAGATTTTAAGGAGTTCACCAAAGAATTAGACGATTTAAGAAAAGAAAATGAAGCACTCTCAAAACCTCTTGAATTGCCAGACGACCCTGATTTGGAAAAATCCATAGAAAATGATCAAGAGAACGCAAGTAGTGACTTAGGCGAAAAAGAAGAATCTTCAGATCCACAAGATCGAAAAGAGAAACTCTCAAAGGCTCAAAAAAATCAAAAGAAGGCTGGTCAAAAAATGCAACAAATGAGCCAGCAAATGGCACAACAAATGAGCAGTAGTGGCGGCCAACAAATGAGTGAAGACATTGATGTGCTACGCCAAATTTTAGACAACCTATTGCTTTTTTCATTTGATCAAGAAACCCTAATGAAACGTTTTAAGCATTCCACAACTAACCCTGCAGGGCACGCAAAACATCTTGTAAAACAAAGCAATTTGCGTGAACATTTTGAGCATGTTGAAGACAGTTTGTTTGCGTTATCGTTACGCCAACCGATGATCTCTGAGGCCATTAATAAAGAAATTACAGAAGTCTTTTTTAACATTGATAAAAGTATTGACCTCCTTTCAGAAAACAGTTTTCGAGAAGCTGTTGCCGCCCAACAATTTGCCATTACTGCCACCAATAAATTAGCGGATATGCTAAGCAACACCTTAGACAATATGGAGATGCAAATGCAAATGTCTTCTGGACAAGGCGATGGTGAACAGCAGTTGCCCGATATTATCATGAGCCAAGAAGCCTTGAGCAAGCAAATGGAGAAACAACTCGAAAAAGGTAAAAATTCTAAGGGCAAACAAGAGGGTTCTAAACAGAAAGAAGGGCAAGAAACCAAAGGAGCTCGAGGGAAGGACCGACAACAAGGTAATTCGAGCCAACAAGACGAAGATTCTGAAGAGGACAACGGCGAATTGTTTGAGATTTTCAAAAAGCAACAGGAGTTACGGAATGCTTTACAAGATTTGATTGATAAAAAGGGCCTTGGAGACATGGGTCAAAAATTGTTGGATTCGATGGAAAATATTGAGCAAAACCTTATAAATCAAGGTCTTACAGAGAGTTCTTTGCAAAAAATGCAAGATCTTAAGCATCAACTCTTAAAGCTAGATAAGGCAGTTCAGCAGCAAGGAGAAGACACCAAGCGGATTTCCAATACGAGTAAAGCGGATCGTTTTCAAGCACCGACCCCAAGTGCGGAGACCATCAAACAATATTTTAATACCATTGAAATATTGAACCGACAAAGCTTACCTTTACGTCAAGAATTTAAGCAAAAAGTTCAAGAATATTTTAAAATAAATAATGATTAGTTTTCACTCAGAAGGTTCTTTTGAAATTCCTGACGCAGATGTTACAGCTTCATGGCTTAGTGCAATTATATCTCAAGAGCAGTATAACGAAGGTGAGGTTTCTATTGTGTTTTGTGACGATGTATTTTTGCACAAACTTAACATGGAGTTTTTGAATCACGACACCCTAACGGACGTAATTAGTTTTGACTATTCTATTGGGAAAGAAATCCATGGAGAAATTTTCATTTCTATTGAGCGCGTACGTGATAACGCTAAAGAATATGGCCAAAGTTTCGAAAATGAGTTGTCTAGGGTGATGGCACATGGCATTTTGCATTACTGTGGTTATAAAGACAAGACTCCATCGGATGCAAGCACCATGCGCTCTAAAGAAGAGTTCTATCTTCAACAACTGCCCAATTAATTTTCTAAAGCCTTATATTTGCAATTGCAAAATGATTTGTTCCACGTGGAACATAATAAACGTAATCAATGTTTGATAAAATTTACGACGTCATAGTAGTTGGTGGTGGTCACGCAGGAAGTGAAGCTGCCGCAGCTGCTGCCAACATGGGCAGCCAAACTCTGTTGGTTACAATGAACCTTCAAAACATAGCCCAAATGTCATGCAACCCCGCAATGGGCGGTATTGCCAAAGGACAAATTATTCGTGAAATTGATGCCCTTGGGGGGTACAGTGGCATTGTTAGCGACACCTCAGCCATCCAGTTTAAAATGCTAAATAAATCCAAAGGTCCAGCAATGTGGAGTCCCCGAGTTCAGAGCGATCGCATGCGTTTTGCAGAAGACTGGAGGCTGTTGTTAGAACAAACCAAAAATTTAGATTTTTATCAAGAGATGGTTACAGGACTTGTCGTTGAAGGCGATGAGATCAAAGGCGTAAAAACATCCTTAGGGATAGAGATTCGAGCTAAGACGGTTGTCTTAACCAACGGAACATTTTTAAATGGATTAATTCATATTGGGGATAAGAACTTTGGAGGTGGACGTGCTGGAGAAAAAGCCGCAACTGGGATAACAGAACAACTCATTGATCTAGGCTTTGAGTCTGGCAGAATGAAAACAGGAACTCCGCCAAGAGTGGATGGTCGTTCTTTAGATTTTTCTAAAATGATAGAACAACCTGGCGATGCTGTTCCCGAAAAATTTTCATATTCAGACATCACCAAACCACTTAGCAATCAGCGCTCTTGTCATATGTCTTATACAAGTTTAGAAGTTCATGATTTATTAAGAGAAGGGTTCGATCGATCTCCTATGTTCAATGGCCGCATCCAAAGCCTAGGACCCCGCTACTGTCCTTCTATTGAAGATAAAATCAACCGTTTTGCAGACAAAGACCGTCACCAGATTTTTGTGGAACCTGAAGGCTGGAATACAGTCGAATACTACATCAATGGGTTTTCGACATCGCTTCCTGAAGACGTTCAGTTCAAAGCCTTAAGTGCGGTCAAAGGTTTTGAAAACGTAAAGTTTTTTAGACCCGGATATGCCATTGAATACGACTACTTTCCTCCTACTCAATTGACACACTCCTTAGAAACCAAGTTGGTTAAGGGGCTTTATTTTGCCGGACAAATTAATGGCACTACAGGCTATGAGGAAGCAGCATCACAAGGGTTGATGGCTGGAATTAATGCGAGTTTAAAAGTACAAGAAAAAGAGCCTTTTATACTGAAACGAAATGAAGCCTATATAGGGGTTTTAATAGACGATTTGATTACTAAAGGCACAGAAGAGCCATATCGAATGTTTACTTCACGGGCCGAATACCGCACGCTTTTACGACAAGATAACGCAGACATCAGACTGACTCCAAAAGGCTACGAACTTGGTATTGCAAGTGAAAAGCGTTTGAAACGTATGGAGGAAAAATTGTCAAAAGCTGATGCGTTTGTGGGGTTTTTTAGAACTCAAAGCGTCAAACCAGAAGAAGCAAATCCAGTTTTAGAAAGTAAGGGTTCACAACCGATTCGCCAGTCTGACAAAATGTTTAAAATATTCTCAAGACCCAATATTGACATTGCCGATGTTCGAAAATTCGAAGCTGTTGAAGCTTATATACAATCTAATGATTTGGACAGTGAAGTGATTGAACAAGCTGAAATTCAAGTGAAGTATTCTGGATATATAGCCAAAGAAAAAAACAATGCAGACAAACTCACAAGACTTGAGTATGTGAAAATTCCTAGTGGATTTGATTATTCTCAAATCAAATCCATGAGTTCTGAAGCGCGCGAAAAACTTAAAAAAGTACAACCCACAACAGTTGCGCATGCTTCTCGTATTAGCGGGGTTTCTCCGAATGATATATCGGTGCTACTGGTTTATATGGGGCGTTAATTAACTTTATTGTTCCACGTGGAACACAACCTATGAAAGGAGACAAGCAATATCTTAAACTAAAAGATTATTCAGTAAGCGGAGAGTCTTTTGAACTGCTTTATGATGCATCTAGAGAACTGCTTTACACCCACCCCAAGCCACCTCAATCCAAACTTTCGAATTACTACCCAAACACAAATTATATTTCTCACACCAATCAACGAAACTCTCTTTTTGATCTTCTATACCACGTTGTCAGATTCGTTTCTGTGCGTAGAAAGCTCCGACTTTTAAAACCCCATCAACCCAAACAAGGAAGACTGTTAGATATTGGAGCTGGCACAGGATATTTTTTAAGAGCGGCAAAAAAAAGAGGATGGTTCGTTATGGGTATTGAGCCCAATTTGTCTGCACGAACCCTTGCAAATCTAAAAGCTCCCAATACTGTTTTTGACGCCGAAACTTTGCAAACACTTCCCGAAAAATCGTTTGATGTGATTACGCTATGGCATGTGTTGGAGCATTTGCCAAACTTAGAAGAAGACGTTAAAACATTCCAAAAACTTTTAAAACCAAATGGCCGTATTGTGGTAGCAGTGCCAAATTTTCAAAGTTTTGATGCAGATTATTTTAAGGCCTATTGGGCGGCATATGACGTTCCAAGACACTTGTGGCATTTTTCACAGAGTGCGATTTCAAAGGCTTTTTCAAAGGTTCAAATGGAAACAGAATCTACACGTCCTTTAGTCATGGATGCTTATTACGTTAGCTTGCTTTCTAATAAACTAAAAACAGGGTCTTATAGAATTTTAAATAGTTTGTGGATTGGATTCCTTTCAAATTTAAAGGCCGTAAGGTCTGGAGAGTATTCGTCACTTATTTATGTCCTTAAAAACAAGAATTAGCGTTTTAAGGCGTTTTCAGAGACTTTTTCTGACAAACCCCTAATATTACCTTCTGCCTTTGTGTTTTGAGATTTAACCCCTATCTAGATAATTTAAAGTCAATAGTTTTTACCAATTAAACCCAGCCATCTTGATAGTTTTTTGTTATAATACAACTCCACCATTTATTTTCACAATTTTGTAATTAGTTTTTTTACTTTTGCTTTCACTAACAAATTAAATCATCATGAAAAAATTAGCGGTAGTATTTTTAACGATTATAAGCCTTGCAGCCTGTCAACAACAAAAAATAGGTTTTGTGGACAATAGCGTACTCATTAATGAGTATCAAGAACGTAAAGATGTTGAGGCCAACTTAAACACAAAAATTGAAGCCTTTAAAACCCGAACAGACAGTTTACGGTCTGCTTTTGAATTGGAAATTAAAGAGGCGGAATTGAAAGCAAGAAAGATGTCGCAATCTGCAATTCAGAAACTTTCTCAAGAACTTCAACAAAAAGAACAACTATTGTCTCAACGCGTTCAGTTTGAACAACAGCAAATAGCTCAAGAAAGTCAAAAACTAAATGATTCTATTATTAATAGAGTTAAAGCGTTTGTTCAAGATTATGGTAAGTCAAACAACTATAATTTTATTTTAGGGAGCAATGAAGCTGGAAGTGTTTTGTATGGCGAAGATGCGTCAGACTTAACTCAGGAAATCTTAAAGGTCTTAAACGAAAATTACAGTCTTAAAGACTAGACTTTCTTAAGGTGTAAGAGCCGGGTTAGTTTGATAGACAGATCTGTTAATACAATCTTTGGATTTGCATTGCGCTCAATGTGGAAGCTTGCCTGTTCGATTTCTTTTGAAATTTCAGTAATGTTGGTAGCGTCTACAAAAGGCGCAAAGTTTTCAAATTTAAAAGAAGAATCACTTAACTGCATAAAAAACAGATCGTTTGCTCCATAATTATAAAGCATCGCTTGTCTAAAAAATCGCAAACTATAGTCCAAAAATTGCTTTTGAATTTCGCGTCCTGCTTTGGAGATTTCAGCACTCCATGCCATCAGACTGTTTATTGACTGCTTGTTGCTTTTTGCTTGAAAAGCCGTTCGAACCCAAGTTATAAACCAGGCTTCAAATTGATGATCTTCAGGTTCCTGACTCAACAAATCTAACGCCCTACTATAACTTCCCTCCGATTGGTGGGCTATGCTTTGAGCTAAGCCATCATCTGTATGAAGGGTGTTAATCAATGCGTTTTTTATCGTTTCTTCCGAAAGAGGATTCAAGTTCACAACTTGACACCGCGATCGAATGGTATTAATGAGCTGCTCTTCGTCTTCTGTAACAAGGATGATTACCGTTTTATCCGCAGGTTCTTCAATTAGCTTCAGCAATTTATTGGCACACATGGAATTCATCTTTTCCGCCATCCAAACAATGAGTACTTTGTAGCCTCCGTTAAATGCTTTGAGGGACATTTTAGACACGATATCATTTGCTTCCTCAACTCCAATATTTCCTTGCTTATTGCCCACCCCAACCAAATCATACCAATCACTAATGGATCCATACGGATTGGTTTCTACAAAAGAGCGCCATTCGGTAAGATAGTTAGATGAGATTGGTTTTGATTTAACTTTGTCGCTGGTAGTCACAGGGTATACAAAGTGGATGTTTGGGTGTGAGAGCGGGTTCATTAAACCAACCCCTTCATCTTGTTGTTTCATTAAATAATCCGCATAGGCAATTGCCATTGGGAGTGTACCAACCCCACGTTTTCCAACATAAAGTTGTGCATGTGGAATACGCCCAGAGTTTATACTCTGTATTAAATGTGTTTTTAAAAAATCTTGTCCTATAATATCCTCAAAAGTCATAAAACAAAGATAGCAGATTAAATTGAATCTGCTTGCGAAGTTGATCCCTTACCGGCGCTCAAAAACAATTAATTTTTGATATGTAATTTTTTTGTGGTATTCCCTTAACTTTCTTGAACGGTTTTTTCCTAGGCTAAAAGAATTACTTACCTTTGATTTTTTATAAATTAACTCACACCATCTCGAAGAAATGAAAACAATCCAGAATGTAAATTTTAAAAATTCTAAAGCACTCATACGAGTAGATTTCAATGTCCCTTTAAGTCCCCAATTCGAAGTTACCGATGACACTCGAATTGTTTCGGCAAAACCAACAATTTTAAAGGTTTTGGAAGACGGAGGAAGTTGTATTTTAATGTCTCATTTGGGACGACCAAAAGCTCAAGAGCCTGAATTTTCATTACGTCATATTGTAAGTACTCTTGAAACGATTTTAGGAGTTCAGGTTTTGTTTTCGAGTAATTGTATAGGAGAAGACGCTCAGAAAGCCTCAGACAACCTCAAACCAGGTCAAGTTCTTTTATTAGAAAACCTAAGGTATCACCCAGAAGAAACAAAAGGAGACCTTGGTTTTGCAGAAGCACTTTCGAAGTTAGGCGATTTTTATATAAATGACGCTTTTGGAACGGCGCACAGAGCTCATGCTTCAACAACCATAATTGCTCAGTTTTTTCCAGAAAACAAGTGTTTTGGAAGCTTGCTTGCTCAGGAAATAGAAAGTATTGAAAAAGTAATGAAAACGGGAGAAAAGCCTGTTTTGGCAATTTTGGGAGGCGCTAAAGTTTCTTCAAAAATTACAATTATTGATAATATTTTAGACAAAGTAGATCATTTGATCATTGGTGGTGGAATGACATTTACATTTGTAAAAGCATTAGGCGGTTATGTTGGAGACTCTATTTGTGAGGATGATAAAATGGATTTGGCACTTGAAATTCTTGAAAAAGCAAAACTTAAAAATGTTCAAATCCACATCCCTGTAGATGTATTGGCAGCCGATGATTTTAGCAATGAAGCAAACACACAAATTGTAGATGTTAGAGCCATTCCAGAAAACTGGCAAGGCTTAGATTGTGGTCCAAAATCTAAAGCGATATTTCATGAAGTTGTTCAAAAATGTAAAACAATTTTATGGAATGGCCCCTTAGGTGTTTTTGAAATGGAAACATTTTCTACCGGCACAATAGCATTAGGAAACTCTATCGCAGAAGCAACTAAAAACGGAGCGTTTTCACTTGTTGGTGGGGGCGACTCTGTCGCAGCTGTTAAGCAGTTTGGTTTTGAAAACAAAGTGAGCTATGTAAGTACAGGGGGTGGTGCCATGCTTGAAAGCTTAGAAGGAAAAATCCTTCCTGGAATAGCCGCTATTTCTGAGTAAGTTTAGGGAAGATACCCGAGGATGGTACTAATAGGAACAATGGTTATATAGAATGAAATTAAGAATTTTTTTGTTTTTTTGTCTAGGAAGCACTGTTCTTATGTACAGTCAAAGCATTGACAGCTTAAACGTAGTTTCTACCCCAGCGATTGATTCTGTTTCTTTGCCTCTTAAAAGCGTACAGAAAATGGAAGCCCACTGGTATAATGAAGCCTATAATAATTCCTTATACGATACGCTAACACCTGTTGTTTCCAACAATTCTTATGAAACAATTTATTATCCAGAATTACCAACGGATACACTCAAAAAAAGATTGGCAATTCTCGATGCCAAAACCCCTTTCAATATAGCATATAACCCCGCTTTAGAAAGTGTTATAAAGCACTATTTAAAGAGTCGCAAACGATCTACTGAAACCTTAATAAATCGAAGTCAGTACTATTTTCCAATGTTTGAGGAAGTTTTGGACAAACACAACCTTCCATTAGAAATTAAATATTTGCCAGTTGTTGAATCGGCTTTAAAAGCGCGGGCAAAATCAAGTGTAGGCGCAACAGGACTTTGGCAGTTTATGTTTTCTACAGGCAAACAATACGGGCTTGAAGTAAGCAGTTATGTCGATGAGCGTTGCGACCCTTTACGATCCACCAATGCTGCGGCTAAATACTTGGCGTCGTTGTATAAAACATTTGGTGATTGGGATCTTGCTTTAGCAGCGTATAATTCGGGCCCAGGAAATGTTACAAAAGCAATTCGACGCTCTGGGGGCTATCAAAATTATTGGAACATTCGACCGTTTCTGCCAAGCGAAACCGCAGGGTATCTCCCCGCTTTTTTAGCAACGTTTTATCTTTTTGAATATGCAGATGCGCACGGATTTCAAGTTGAAAAAAATCAACTTCCAATTATTGCAACTGATACCATTCACGTCAAACAAATGATCACCTTGGATCAGGTTGCAGAGTTTACAGATACCAAAATTGAAACACTTCAACACTTAAATCCTTCTTATAAGCTAGATATAATTCCCGTTTTGGAAACTAAAACTTACGCTCTTAGGCTTCCGCTTGCCAAAATCGGTGAATTTGTTCAAAATGAAACACAAATTTATGCAACTGCTAAAGCTGAATTTGAAGCGCGAGAGAAACCATTGCCTCAATTTTTTGAAATCGACTCTAAAATTATATATATAGTTAAATCAGGAGATTATTTAGGAAAAATTGCACGAAAATTTAGGGTCAGAGTAAGTCAAATTAAGAAATGGAATGGGTTGCGAACTAATGATTTAAAAATAGGGCAACGGCTGACAATTTATTCTCTAAACCCAACGGCTTACAGTTTTAATAACTCAAGGCCTGCTCCCAAAAATACTCAAAAAAACTCTAGTAAATCCACCTATTTGGTAAAGCCTGGCGACTCCTTATGGAGTATTTCAAACAAATTAACAGGAGTTTCTGTCCAAAATCTTAAAGAATGGAATGATATTTGGGACAATCATTTAAAACCAGGGATGACCTTGATTATTTCTAATTAAAAACAATCCAATCGATGAGACTTTATTTAAAAGCATTATGTTTAGTATTTCTTTTATCTGCTTGTGAGGACTCCAACTCAAAGAAAATTTATAAGCCACAATCTTCAGGAAACATCAATGAATTATCTGTGGTAATTGATAACGATTTATGGGAATCCTCTGTTGGTGAGGCGATTCGATCTACTGTTGGAGCACCTTTATATGGACTACCTCAAGACGAGCCTCAGTTTACATTACGACAAATTCCCTCTTCAGTTTTTACAGGGTTTGTAAAAAACTCACGTCTTGTTTTAAAGGTAAAAAAAGGGGTTGCCGCCGCTACAAAATTCTATATAGATCCCTATGCGTCGCCTCAACAGATGGTGATGGTAAGCGGGATGACGAACCAAGAAATTAGGGATCAATTTATAACAAATCAAGATAAAATCGTTCAGAGATTTAAAGCGCAAGAGATTCAAGAAAAGCAACGTCGAACAAAAAAAACGTTGTTTAATTCTACAGCAATTAACAAGCAGTTTGGGATTAACATTCAGTTTTCATCGCTTTATCGCATTGCCAACCAAGTCGATAATTTTTGCTGGATCCGAAGAGATATTAAAACAGGGACAGTGAACTTGTTGCTATATACACTTCCTTATGATGACACTATCACAAACGAAGCACTTGCAAAACGAGTGATTACAGTGCGGGATTCGATTGGGAAGCGATATATTCAAGGACCGGTAGAGGGGAGTTATATGACAACAGAAAAAGCATATACCCCATTCTTTGTTGACACCAAAGTATCGAATTTAACAAGTTTTGAAACAAAAAGTATATGGCAAGTGAAGGACGCTTTTATGTCGGGCCCATTTATAAATTACTGGATAGAAGACAAAGCAAACAATCGCTACTTGATTGTAGAAGGATTTGTGTATGCGCCTTCAGTTGGAAAACGCGATTACGTTTTTGAATTAGAGGCAATTATTCGGTCGATAATTATAAAGCAATAAAGCCTGAAAATTAAATAAAAGTAAAAAACTGAAGTTTAGCTTGACAAAGCAAAAGGTTTTTGAAAACCTTATTTAATCTCTTTTATCTTCAGAGTCTTCGGCTTCTTCTTTACTGGCTTTTTTGAATTCTTTAATTCCACTTCCTAAGCCTTTCATAAGTTCAGGAATTTTTTTTCCGCCAAACAACAGAAGAACGACAACCACAATTAAAATAATTTGTGGAGCTCCAATAGCCAAGGGTAACATATATATGCTCATGAGGGTATAAATTTTAGATTACAAAGTTAATAATTATACTTTAAATAACGAGTTATTTCAAACTTTAGTCCGTTATAAACAGCTGAATCGCTTAATTTTTAATTAATTTTGTCCCAATACAATGACACAAAAAAAAATAAATAAAAAAAAGCTCAAAAAAAAGCTGCTTGACAAATACCGCTTAGTGGTGTTAAACGAAGACACTTTTGAAGAACAAATCGCGTTTAAACTCACACGTCTTAACGTTTTTGTTTTGGGTTCTTTAATTGCAATATTATTGGTGGCGTTTACCACCGTTTTTATTGCGTTTACACCTATTCGCGAATACATTCCTGGCTATTCTTCCACAGCACTTCAAAAACAAGCTTTGGAGCTGGACTTTAAAACGGATTCTTTATTGGAAGTGATTACAATGAATGACGCCTATATTAACTCTGTTAAAAGCGTATTGCGTGGAGAGGTTAGTGCAGTTGTTATAAATAAAGATTCTATTTTTAAAGCCGCTCAAGCAGATACAGATATTTTAGACTTAAACCCTTCAAAAACAGATTCAATTTTGAGAGCGAAGGTGAGTAATGAGGATAAATATAATTTATTTGAAACCGCTACAGCGGTGAAAGATTTTGTGTTTTTTCCACCTGTAAACGGTTCTATAAGTGCTGGTTTTGACACAACAGAAAAGCATTATGCGGTTGATATTGTCATTCCAAAAAACACCCCAGTAAAGGCTACCGCAGACGGACGCGTTTTATTTGCTTCTTGGACATCAGACGCCAGTTATGTGATCATTATAGATCATGGGGATGAATTGATATCTGTATATAAGCACAATTCTTCTCTTACGAAATCTCAAGGCGAATTTGTAAAATCTCGAGAAGTCATTGCTATATCTGGATCTTCAGGAGAGTTGAGTACAGGACCACACTTACATTTTGAACTTTGGAACAATGGAATCCCTTTGAACCCCTCTACTTTTATTGACTTTTAAAACAATCTAAAATGCCATTAATTAGATCGATTGCTGCAAAATTGTATGCGACTAGAGTTTATAATAAAATCAATAAATGGGCCTCCAACCCTATTGAGACTCAAGAACGCGTTTTTCAATCCTTGATTTCGGAAGCCTCTTCAACCCAATTTGGAAGGGATCATAATTTTAAAAACATTTCCACTCACGAAGATTTTGTAAAGCACGTTCCTGTGCGGGATTATGAAGCTTTGAGACCCTATATTAAAAAAGTGGTTGCAGGCGAAGCAAATATTTTATGGAAAGGCAGGCCTTTGTACTTTGCGAAAACCTCGGGGACAACCTCAGGGGTTAAGTACATTCCAATCACAAAAGAAAGCATGCCAAACCACATTGAAGCGGCCAAAAATGCTATTTTACTTTATATTCATCAAACTGGAAACACCAAAATTGTGACGGGAAAAATGATTTTCTTACAAGGCAGTCCAATACTCGAATCCAAAAATGGCATTCAATTTGGGCGCTTGTCCGGAATTGTAGCACACTATGTACCTAAATACCTTCAAAAAAATCGCCTTCCTACATGGGAAACAAATTGTATAGAAGACTGGGAAACCAAAGTAAATACCATTGTTCAGGAGACTGTGAATGAGGACATGTCTATAATTGCAGGTATTCCATCTTGGGTTCAAATGTATTTTGAAAAACTTATTGAAGAAAAAAACAAAAAAGTTGGAGAGCTATTTAAAAACTTTAACCTTTTTATTTTTGGCGGCGTAAACTATGAGCCTTACCGCTCTAAATTTGAGAATTTAATAGGAAGAAAAATAGATAGTGTGGAGCTTTATCCTGCTAGTGAAGGGTTTTTTGCATTTCAAGATCGGCAAAATGAGCCTGGAATGCTGCTTCAATTAGACTCAGGAATATTTTATGAATTTATAGTCGCAGACACTTTTTTTGAGGCTTCTCCTACTCGCTTGACTTTAAAAGATGTTAAAATTGGCGTAAACTACGTCATTATTATATCAACCAATGCTGGCCTTTGGGCTTATAATATTGGGGATACGGTACAATTTACTTCGTTAGCTCCTTTTAGGGTGATAGTCAGCGGACGCATTAAACATTTCATTTCTGCTTTTGGTGAACACGTCATCGCAAAAGAAGTTGAACACGCGCTTTTAAGCGCCTTAAAAACAACTGAAGTAAGCGTGAGTGAGTTTACAGTTGCACCTCAAATAGAGCCTTCAGAAGGGTTGCCATATCATGAATGGTTTATTGAATTTGAAAAGGCACCTTCAAATATTGAAGACTTTGCAACTCAAATTGATGTTGCTTTGCAAAGTCAAAATAGCTATTATTTGGATTTGATACAAGGAAAAGTATTGCAGCCATTAAAAATTACACCCGTTCAAAAAGGAGGGTTTCAAAACTACATGAAAACGATAGGGAAATTGGGAGGACAAAACAAAACGCCTCGACTATCTAATGATCGAAAAATCGCAGATGTTTTGACTGAGAATATTCAGGTTAAATAGTGTATATTTGTAGTACTTATGCAAAAAGCTCAAATTAAAAATAGAAAACGTACTCGTGCGCAAGAAAGTTCTCACGCTATAGAGCGTATGTATTTGACTATGAGACATTTATTTAATAGGGGGTTTTATAAACCAATGGGGGTTTCTGGAGAAACCTTGCGCCAAGCATTACTGCAATTACGCCCTGAAATTTATGGTTCTATTGGGGATGACAAAACAGAGTTAGAAGGGTTACTTTATGTAGTTGACCGATTACCCGTTGGGATTGAAGAGTGTATTTGGATAAACTTAACGAGTGCAGAAGGTTTTGGGGATTCTCATTTTGAGGTCATCGTGCCTTCCAAAAGGCGTCGAAATTGTTATCGAATTGATTTTGAGCAAATGAATATCGAAATTACCCGTGGTCGCTCGGAAATTTATGATATTTTGACCCATCTAACATTTATGTTTATTGAGTCTCATAAAATCGCAAAACGTGTAGTTATAGATGACAAAGGCAGCACAACAAGAGATTGGATAAAGTTAGAATCTGCGGTACTTTCCAAGAAAAAATTGAATCAAAAAGAGCGAGAACTGGCAATTACTCATACAGGGAATATTTTGGGCCGAACTTTTGAAGAAATTTTGGAGGTTTATGATCAGTTTTCAACACCAAAACAACCGAATCATTTCTTGCACCTGATTTATTGGTTAGGAAAGCGAGCCATTGAAGAAATTATAGACAATTCAAAACGAACAATCAGTTTTAGTCCTGTCTTAAGAGAGCGTTTGGGGCATCATATTCACGGAGAGTCGTGGGCAAATACAATAAAAGAGACCCTTCAGAAGCACCAATTAATCAATCGGACAATTCATGTGATCTCCGCAAATTTACACAGTGTTATGAATACGCTTCACGCGCCAAAAGCACTAAAAGAGTTGTGCGCAAAGCAAGATATTTTTGTAGTATATGACATGTTGAGTAAAGAGGAAAATAAGACACTACGCAATAAAACCAAGCAAGTTGCGTTGCAAGAAGGAATGATTTTTATAGAAGATAAATCCGGAACCAACATAGATGTTCAAATCTTTGATTCCTCTAAGATTGATTTTTCTCATACAGAATTTGAGTTTGATTCTGAAAAGGAAGCACCCGTAATTATCGTTATGGATTATGCTTTTGGAGAACAAGCTTATGAGACGATTGATGAATTATTAAAGCCGTTTAAAACAGCTGAAAAGAAGATTCATTTGAATGTTGATTCGATTTCGGTAATGGGAAAAGCAGGTATTTTAGAAGGATCTAAAGGCGATATTATGATTCCATCGGCACATATTTTTGAAGGAACAGCAGACAACTATCCTTTTAAAAACGAGTTAACGCTTAAAGATTTTGACACCAATGACGTAAAAGTTTTTGAAGGGACAATGGTGACTGTATTGGGCACATCACTTCAAAATAAGGATCTTTTAACGTTTTTCCATGATTCTACGTGGAATGTTATTGGGCTAGAAATGGAAGGTGCCCATTATCAAAAAGCAATTCAATCAGCCTCAAAAGTTCGTCACAGTATCAATCCCAATGTAAAGGTTCGGTACGCTTATTATGCAAGTGATAACCCCCTTGAAACAGGTAGTACCCTAGCGTCGGGAGGACTCGGATCAAGCGGCGTAAAGCCAACCTATTTAATTACAAAACAAATTTTAAATCAGATATTTAATTAATAATACATTATGAGCACTAATTCTAATACTCCCAACAATTCTGAAGAAGTTGATTTAGGACAACTTTTTAAACTTATTGGAAATGTTTTTGATCGTTTCTTTAATTTTATTGGTAGGATTTTTAACAACCTTTTTTTAGCATTTATATGGTTTATTTTCTTTTTAAAAAAACAAATCATCATTCTTTCCTTGGCAACGGCTTTTGGGCTTATAATAGGATTTTTTAACACAAAAACATCAGCCCCAAAGTATGAGTCCTCAGTAACACTGGTGCAAAATTATCCAACAGGAGAGAACCTTTA
>JAURPF010000161.1 GCA_030835325.1 Flavobacteriaceae bacterium
TTCCATTGGTCATATCTTAAGTTGTCAATAACTATCAGTAAAGTAGGTTGGGAGGTAGAAATTTCCTTTACAATCTTATTTTTAAATAAGGTATGAGACATCACTGGTGCTTGGTAGTCCTCAAACCAATGGGGATAAAACTTCTCAATAAAACGTCCAAATTGCTGATTTGCTTCCATTTTTTGAGCGTCTAATATTTCAATCATAGTCGCATCGTTAGAAGATTCTAACTCTAATTCCCAAAAAACTAATTTTTTATAAAGCTGTTCCCATTCATCAAATGAATTAATCTGATTTAAATTCATGGATATTTTACGAAATTCTTGCAAATAGTTGGAAGATATTTTTTCTGAAACCAGTCGGTTATGATCTAAATTCTTCTTGAGAGATAAAAGAATTTGATTTGGGTTGACAGGTTTAATAAGGTAATCAGCAATTTTATTCCCAATCGCATCTTCCATAATATATTCTTCTTCACTTTTGGTAATCATCACAACGGGGAGTGTTGCTTTAATTTCCTTGAGTTCCGATAAGGTTTCTAAACCAGATAAACCAGGCATATTTTCATCTAAAAATACAATATCAAAATCGTTTTCTTTGATAAGAATTAGGGCTTCCGTACCACTTTTACATGGAGTAACCTTGTAATTTTTTTGTTCTAAAAATATGATATGAGGTTTTAAAAACTCAATTTCATCATCAACCCATAAAATATTAATAGTACTCATATGATATTTTTTTATTTAAGAAAAGAAGTCCTTTCGTTTTAGTATTTTTACAATGTGAAATTTTAATAGAAAGTTTCTGAATGTAAATCTAACACTATAAAGTTTGAATACGAACAACAAGCTTAAAATATTTAACGATCCAATTTACGGATTTATTACAATCCCAAACACATTAATTTTTGATTTAATTGCTCACAAATATTTTCAACGTTTGCGTCGAATATCTCAGATGGGGTTGTCCTATCTTGTATATCCTGGTGCTCACCACACCCGATTTCATCATGCGCTGGGATGTTTACACCTTATGCAAAATGCAGTTCGAATTTTAAGATTCAAAAACGTTCAAATTTCTGAAGCAGAAGAAAATGGGTTATACATCGCCATCTTGTTGCATGATATTGGCCATGGACCTTTCAGTCATGCGATGGAGCATAGTATTGTAGAAACGATCAGTCATGAAGCAATCTCTTTAAAATTTATGGAATCCCTAAATGTAGAGTTTAATGGCGCACTTGACATGGCGATATCAATGTTTAAAGGCGTCTACCCTCGATCTTTCTTTGGACAGCTCATTTCTGGGCAGCTAGACATTGATCGCTCTGATTATCTTAAGAGAGATAGTTTTTACACAGGAGTTTCTGAAGGAAATATCAATAGTGAACGTCTTATTTCAATGATGAACGTTATAAACGATGAGTTAGTTATTGAAGAAAAAGGGATTTATTCTATTGAGAAATTTTTAACGGCCCGTCGCTTGATGTATTGGCAAGTCTATCTTCACAAAACAAGTTTAGTTGCAGAACAAATGATTATGCGTGTTTTAAAACGAGCCAAGGAATTGACGCAAAAAGGAGTGAAGCTAGAGGCGAGTTCGGCCCTAACTTTCTTTTTGTGTAACAACGCCAACTCAAGTAATTTTGACAAATCCACTCTTCATCAGTTTTCGTTATTAGATGACTACGATGTCATGTCGGCTTTAAAATTGTGGCAATTCCATGACGATTTTGTTTTGAGACACCTTTCTGAGATGATTTTAAATAGAACGTTGTTAAAAATCAAATTTAAAAACAATCCTATTGCTGACTCAAAAATAGAATTCATTAAACAGAACCTTATGTCAAAATATGTATTAGATGCTCATGAGGCTTCTTATTTTGTGTTTAATGGACATGTAGAAAACCTAGCTTACAACCCCAAGCAGGGTGGTCTTAAGATTCTATACAAAAACGGGAAAACACTAGATATCTTAAAAGCATCCGATCATCTATCTTCAAAAGTGCTCTCTAAAACTGTCTCGAAGCATTATATATGCTTTCCAAAGGATATTCTATGATAATTTTTTTTACTTTTGCAAGTGATGAAATTTACAGCCAAACAAATAGCAGAGATATTAAATGGAGAAATTGTTGGAAACTCGGATGTTGAAGTACACACACTTTCCAAAATTGAAGAAGCCGCTGAAGGCTCGCTTACTTTCTTAGCTAATCCAAAATACACTCCCTACATATACAAAACTCAGGCCTCTATAACCATTATCGGACAGGACTTTATTCCTGATCAGAAAATAGAAACTACACTCATCAAAGTTGAAAATGCATACAGTTCATTTTCTAAACTATTAGAATATTATAACCATATAAAAAACAACAAATCAGGTATTGAATCTCCAGTATTTATATCGGAATCAGCTGCTTATGGCGAAGGTGTTTATATCGGTGCATTTTCTTATATCGGCGAAAATGTAGTGATTGGAGATCATGTTAAAATTTATCCAAACACTTTTATTGGTGACAATGTAACTATTGGGTCACATACAACCTTGTTTTCTGGCGTTAAAGTTTATTCTGATTGTGTGATTGGTTCGCATTGTTATATCAATTCTGCTGCAGTGATTGGTGCGGATGGATTTGGATTTTCACCAGATGACACTGGTGCCTATCAAAAAGTACCCCAAATTGGAAATGTGATTATTGAAGATTACGTTGATATAGGTGCTTCTACGACTATTGATCGTGCAACGCTTGGATCTACTCTCATAAAAAAGGGTGTAAAACTCGACAATCAAATTCAAGTAGCCCATAATGTGGTTATTGGCGAAAATACAGTAATTGCTGCTCAAACAGGTATTGCAGGATCAGCTAAAATTGGAACCAACTGTCAAATCGGTGGACAAGTGGGAATTGCAGGACATATTGAGATTGGAAATAATGTAAAAATTCAAGCACAATCAGGAATTGCACACACGATTAAAGACAACGAAGTTTTACAAGGAACCCCAGCATTTTCTTTCAGAGATTATTACAAATCCTATATTCATTTCAAAAACCTACCAACTATTGTAAAGACTGTTGATGCACTAGAAAAAACCCTTAAGTCATGATAATTAAATCTGAATCGAAACAAACTACGATTTCTAAAAAAGTTTCTTTAAAAGGCGTAGGACTTCATACCGGCTTAGAAGTTGAAATAAATTTTCTTCCTGCTGATGTTAATAATGGATACACTTTTAGAAGAATTGACCTAGAAGGAATGCCAATTATTAAAGCGGATGCAAACCTAGTAACGAACACCCAACGTGGCACTTGCTTAGAAAAAAATGGTGTCTCAATTCAAACGTGTGAACACGTACTCGCAGCACTTGTAGGACTTGAGATCGATAATGTCATCATTGAACTAAGCACTTCAGAACCTCCAATAATGGATGGATCCTCTAAGTATTTTGTTGAAGCCTTAGAAAGTGTGGGAACCATAGAACAAGAAGCTTTTAGAGAAGTATTTGTAGTTAAAGACGTCATTTCTTATTCCGATGAAGAAACAGGGAGTGAAATTACAATAATACCATCGGAAGAATATCAGATTACAACGATGGTTGATTTTGGAACCAAAGTATTAGGAACCCAAAATGCTACCTTACAACATTTGTCAGACTTCAAAGAGGATATTTCCGATTCACGGACCTTTAGTTTTTTACATGAACTTGAAACACTTTTGGAACATGGATTGATTAAAGGCGGCGATTTAAACAATGCAATTGTTTATGTAGACAAGCCTATTTCAAAAGAAACCATGGAGCGTTTAAAAGTAGCTTTTAATAAAGATTCCATTTCAGTAAAAGCAAACGGAATTTTAGACAACCTCACCTTACATACACCCAATGAAGCGGCTCGCCATAAGCTTTTAGATGTTATAGGCGACTTAGCTCTAATTGGAACTAGAATTCAGGGAAAAGTAATTGCAAATAAACCAGGTCATTTTGTGAATACCCAATTTGCAAAAAAAATCGCAAAAATTATTAAAATGGAACGTAGAAACAATGTCCCTAATGTTGATTTAAATCAGCAACCCCTCATGGATATTAATGCCATAATGGACATGTTACCTCACCGTCCTCCATTTTTACTCTTGGATAAAGTTTATGAATTATCACAAAATCATGTGATTGGTTGTAAAAATGTAACAATGAATGAATCCTTTTTTGTTGGACACTTTCCTGGAGCACCGGTAATGCCAGGCGTACTCATTATTGAAGCCATGGCACAAACAGGTGGGGTGTTGGTATTGAACACAGTTCCAGATCCAGAAAACTATCTTACTTTTTTCATGAAAATGGACAATGTAAAATTCAAACAAAAAGTTGTTCCGGGTGACACACTTATATTTAAATGCTCTTTGATTACACCTATAAGAAGAGGTATTTGTCACATGCAAGGCTATGCTTATGCCAATGGAAAATTATGTGCTGAAGCCGAGTTAATGGCTCAAATATCAAAAGTTAAATAAATCTGTTTTATAACAAACAACTAACATTATGAATCAACCTTTAGCCTATGTTCATCCTGGAGCCAAAATTGCCAAAAACGTGGTCATAGAACCTTTTACTACAATCAATAATAATGTTGTAATCGGAGAAGGAACTTGGATCGGATCGAACGTTACAATAATGGAAGGTGCTCGCATCGGTAAAAATTGTAATATCTTCCCAGGAGCCGTCATTTCTGCAATGCCTCAAGATCTTAAATATGACGACGAAGATACGACGGTTGTAATTGGTAATAACGTAACCATAAGAGAATGTGTCACAATTAATCGTGGAACTACAGACAAAATGAAAACAGTCATTGGTGATAATTGTTTGATTATGGCCTACTGTCATATTGCACATGACTGTACTGTTGGAAATAATTGTATTTTTTCTAATAATAGTACTTTAGCAGGTCATACCATGGTAGGTGACCATGTTGTATTGGCAGGAATGACAGCGGTACATCAATTTTGTTCTATTGGAAATCATGCTTTTGTAACAGGGGGGTCTTTGGTTCGTAAAGACGTGCCTCCTTATGTAAAAGCAGCACGAGAACCTTTATCTTATGTAGGAATCAATTCTGTTGGACTAAGACGTCGTGGTTTTACTTCGGAAAAGATCAAAGAAATACAAGATATATACCGATTACTTTATCAAAAAAACTACAACAACTCTCAAGCAGCAGAAATTATTGAAGCTGAAATGGAAGCCACTCCAGAACGTGATGAAATTTTACAATTCATCAAAAATTCTCATCGTGGAATCATGAAAGGATATTTTAAATCTAATTAAACACATTTATGGCAAGTACATCAGATATTAGAAATGGTTTATGTATTAAATACAACCACGATATTTTTAAAATAATTGAATTTCTACACGTAAAACCAGGCAAGGGTCCAGCATTTGTAAGAACAAAAATGAAAAGTGTTACAAATGGAAAAGTGATTGACAATACGTTTTCAGCAGGGCACAAAATTGACGAAGTGCGTGTAGAAACACATAAATATCAATTTTTATATAACGACGGCGAAACTTTTCATTTTATGAACACTGCCGATTATTCTCAAATTGAACTCCAAAGAACCGTTTTAGACAGTCCTGACCTAATGAAAGAAGGAGAAATTGTTACAGTACTCATCAACACTGAAGATAGTTCGCCACTTTCGGTGGATTTACCAGCGAGTGTGATTCTAGAAGTCACCGCAACAGAACCTGGAATTAAAGGCAATACTGCAACCAATGCTACCAAACCAGCAACTGTTGAAACAGGAGCAACGATTATGGTTCCTTTGTTTATCAACGAAGGAGATAAAATCAAAGTAGAAACTGCAAAAGGTTCGTATAAAGAACGGATCAAAGAATAATATGAAATTTATTCAGTCGCACACCCTAAAAGAAATAGCATCGCTAATTGATTGCGACTTTGTAGGGGATCCAAAATTTGAAGTATTGGGTATGAATGAAATTCATGTTGTGACTCCAGGTGACATCGTTTTTGTGGACCACCCAAAATATTACGACAAAGCCCTTACTTCCAAAGCATCTGTAATCCTTATCAACAAAAAAGTAGAATGTCCTGAAGGAAAAGCATTGTTGATCTCTGACGACCCTTTTAGAGACTTCAATAAGCTGACTCTGCATTTTAAACCATTTCGAGCGGCTCATAAAGCCATTTCTGACTCCGCCAAGATAGGAGCCGGAACAATTATTCAACCCAATTGTTTTATAGGAAACAATGTGGTCATAGGTAAAAACTCTATAATCCATGCTAATGTCAGCCTTTTTGATGATACGATCATCGGTGATAATGTAGTCATACAATCAGGTTCTGTTTTAGGAGGGAATGCGTTCTATTATAAAAAACGTCCAGAAGGTTATGATCAATTGCTCTCTAGTGGGCGAGTGGTGATTAAAAATGATGTTCATATTGGTTCCTCATGTACGATTGACCGCGGCGTTACTGGCGATACCACTATTGGTAAAGGAACAAAATTGGATAATTTGATTCAAGTAGGGCATGATACCATTATTGGAGAAAAATGCCTTATTGCCTCTCAATCTGGAATTGCTGGCTGTTGTATTATAGAAGATGAAGTTACAATTTGGGGGCAAGTAGGAACCAACAGCGGAATTACTATTGGAGCTAAAGCAGTTATTTTGGGACAAACAGGAGTAACAAAATCTATTGAAGGTGGAAAAACATATTTTGGAACCCCCATAGAGGAATCTCGAGCCAAACTCAAAGAATTGGCATTACTTCGTAAATTACCAGCGATTGTTAAGGATTTAAAATAAACAAACATCATTAAAATTTTAGCTTTAAAACCTTTAGGATTCCCATTCAAAAAATTACATTTGCACCATCAAAAATCAAAATAATAAAATCAAAACAATATGAGTGTTTTAGTAAATAAAGATTCAAAAATAATCGTTCAAGGATTTACAGGAAGTGAAGGTACATTTCATGCCTCTCAAATGATTGACTACGGCACAAATGTTGTTGGAGGTGTAACACCCGGAAAAGGTGGTCAAACGCATTTAGAAAAACCTGTATTCAATACTGTACAAGATGCTGTTAAGCAAGTTGGAGCGGATACCACCATTATTTTTGTACCGCCTGCTTTTGCAGCCGACGCTATTATGGAAGCGGCAGATGCTGGTATAAAAGTAATCATCACAATTACAGAAGGTATTCCCGTTGCCGATATGATTAAGGCTTTTAATTATATTAGCACAAAAAACTGCCGTCTGGTAGGTCCTAATTGTCCTGGAGTGATTACTCCTGAGGAAGCAAAAGTAGGAATCATGCCTGGCTTTGTGTTTAAAAAAGGAACTGTAGGTGTTGTATCTAAATCTGGGACATTGACCTATGAAGCGGCAGACCAAGTGGTAAAACAAGGCTTAGGAATTACAACTGCGATTGGAATTGGAGGCGACCCAATAATTGGAACCACCACCAAGGAAGCTTTAGAATTACTGATCAACGATTCCGAAACTGAATGTGTAGTGATGATCGGAGAAATTGGTGGACAACTAGAAAGCGATGCTGCCAAGTGGTACAAGGCTAGTGGCAGTAAAAAACCAGTGGTTGGATTTATCGCTGGAGAAACTGCTCCTGCAGGACGTACAATGGGCCATGCGGGTGCCATTGTTGGAGGGAGCGATGATACCGCTCAAGCCAAAAAACAAATCATGAGAGAATGTGGCATTCATGTTGTGGACTCTCCAGCTGAAATAGGAAAAAAA
>JAURPF010000014.1 GCA_030835325.1 Flavobacteriaceae bacterium
AGATGAATTAAATTGGATGTGCAGAATTGAATCTTAGTAGCGAAGAATTAATTTTCTAATTTTTCTCCAGCGGTATGATCTAATAAATGCTCCTTCTTCAGCGGAAACTATAAAATTACTATTGGAATACCACGCTTTATAATACCCCATCAAATAATCCATAAAAAGACGTATTTTCTTTTTCTTAAAGGCTAATTTAAGGGCTGATAAAAAAGCCAAAATAAAACCGTTCCGCATTTTATAAAGCGCTATTCCTTGAAAGTATTTTGCACTTTTGTTATAGGTTGATCCAGTCGGTTTCAAATGCTTTACGTGTAGGCTGTCATCTGTTCTAAAGCCCCATCCGTTGTAAAGGGCTACTAGCTCATCTATCGTGTCCCAACCCATTGATTTTTTAAGGCCACCAATTGCTTTAAAGCATTCTTTTCTATACGCTTTTAATGGACCTCTTATGTGGTCATTTGAGGTTAAATTTTCTAAAATCCATTTTCCGTTTTTTTCAATATAACAATGTCCTGCGATAAGGCCCAATTTCGGGTCATTTTGGTAATACTTAGCAATGGTTTCTAAGTAATTTTTAGGGAAAATTAGATCTCCATCAAATTTACAGACTACGTCATAATCGCTGTCTAGTTGCTCAAATCCTTTGTAAAAGGCTGTTATGATTTTTTCACCTGGTAAATGCTTTTCTGAAGATCGATGCTGCACCATTTCAATAAAGGGATATTGGTTTATGAGCCCTTCAACAATTTTAGATGTTTGATCACTAGAATTGTCATCAACAACAATAATTTTTTTAGGAACTAAAGATTGTTCCGACAAGGAAACAAGGCAGTCTTTTATAAATGCTTCTTCATTATGGGCAGGGATGACGATGTAAAACCTCATTTTCGTTCGGCGTAAACAATATAATATCTTGGTGTAAACCTCCTTAATATAGGGCGAATTCCAATTTTATTAGTTGGATTTGTCCATTTTTTTCTATCTACAATATGCCAGCCAGCTTTTTCCAATAACCAATCAAATTGCCAGTCTTCAAATTCATGAAAATGACGATCGCGCAGGTCGGTTTTGCTCCTGTATGCTGTTGAAAACCAAAGCCTAAGCGGTACGCTTGCGACTAATTTATTAGCTTTTATTTCTTTTAGTATGGAAAAAGGAGTTACTAAATGCTCGAAAATTTCGAAAGCGGTAACAACTTCTGCATTAGAATTTTGCACAGCTGAAAAATCCACATCAAGATCTTCCCCAGTAGTATTTGCGACAGTAAATCCACTCTTTTGGAGTAATTTTGATAAAGGATTTATAATACCTAGATCAAGAATTTTTTCGCCAACAGAAATATGCTGCTTAACAAAATCGAGTGTTTTGTTGTACCGTTTTGTTGGAAAATTCTTTTCGTACATCTAATATTTATAAACAATAGCGTTGATGTGCATACCTGCACCTACGCTTGCAAATATAATAACATCACCTTTACTGAGATTTTGTTCTTTAAGAACACCTTTTCTGATCAAATCAAATAAGGTGGGTACGGTAGCTACTGAGCTGTTACCGAATTTATGAATTGTCATGGGCATGATACCATCCGGAACAGGTGTTTTATAGAGTCTATAGAAGCGTTTTACAATGGCTTCATCCATTTTTTCGTTGGCCTGATGAATGAGTATTTTTTTGACTTCATTTATGGAAAAACCACTTTTATCCAAACAATTTTTAAGTGCTGTAGGAACGTTATTTAATGCAAATTCATAAATTTTTCTTCCGTACATTTTAATGTACCTCACATCTTCATCCTGGCTTTTATCATTGGAGTTGCCAAAAAATAAATGGTATATCTCGTCGTGTGTATAAGAAGCAGATTCATGAGCAATGATTCCTCCTTTTTCCTCACTAGCCTCTATAACTGTAGCGCCTGCTCCATCAGCATAAATCATTGAATCTCGATCAAAAGGATCGACTACTCTTGAAAGAGTTTCGGCCCCAATAACCAAACAGCGTTTTGCCATCCCCGCTTTTATGAAGGCTTGTGCTTGTACCACCCCCTCGACCCAGCCAGGGCAACCAAAAAGAATGTCATATGCGACACATTTTGGGTTTTTAATTTTTAAAAGGTGTTTTATTCGCGCAGCTAAGCACGGCAGAATATCACTTTGGATGGTTTTGTGTTTCACATCGCCAAAATTGTGGGCACATATGATGTAATCTAAAGTTTCGGGATCAATTTTCGCGTCCTCAAGAGCTTTATTTCCTGCAAAAGCACCTAAATCTGAAGCAGTAAGTTTGTCATCGGCGTAACGTCTCTCGGAAATTCCAGTAATTGCCATAAACTTATCAATAACAATATCTGCCGGTGTTTCGATAGATTCTCCCTCGAGAGTATAAAAATCACGATTGATAAAAGCGTTATTTTTTTTGATAAGTTCAGGGATATAACTTCCAGTTCCAGTAATTCGAATGCTCATATTTTCTATTTAAACTTCGGCGTATTCATCTATTGAGGCACAAGTACATATTAAATTCCTATCGCCATAGGCATCATCAACACGGCGTACAGAAGGCCAGAATTTATCTTCTTTTATATATGCCAAAGGGAATGCTGCTGTTGCTCGACTGTATGGGTAATCCCATTGGTCGCTACAAATCATTTCTTGCGTATGGGGTGCATTTTTTAGTGGATTGTTGGGTTCTGATTTACTTGCTTTTTCAATTTCTTGTCTTATGGAAATCATGGCATCACAAAAACGATCCATTTCAGCTTTACTCTCGCTTTCTGTGGGTTCAATCATCATAGTACCCGCAACTGGAAATGAAACTGTTGGCGCATGAAACCCATAGTCCATTAGACGTTTGGCAATATCGGTGACTTCAATTCCATTGGTTTTGAAAGAACGGCAATCGATAATCATTTCGTGGGCTGCACGGCCTTTTTCACCAGTGTAAAGAGTTGGGTAATACCCCTCAAGCCGTTCTTTAATGTAGTTGGCATTTAAGATGGCGACCTTTGTAGCTTGAGTAAGTCCTTCTGCCCCGAGCATTTTAATATATCCATAAGAAATTAGGCAAGCAAGCGCAGATCCATAAGGTGCCCCAGAAATCGATGTGATGGCTTGGCTCCCCCCAGTTTTTATTAATGGATTTCCAGGGAGAAAGGGTGTGAGCTGTTCGGCAACACAAATAGGTCCTACTCCTGGACCACCACCACCGTGTGGTATAGCAAAGGTTTTATGTAAGTTGAGGTGGCATACATCCGCACCAATTTGTCCAGGATTTGTAAGTCCTACTTG
>JAURPF010000015.1 GCA_030835325.1 Flavobacteriaceae bacterium
ATGCCAATGACCATGTCCAGAATCAATTTGGTTAAGGGCATTGGTCCTGTATTGCAATTGGTTGAGGGATGGAGTGTTGAACTTCCAGAAGACATTCATACCGTTTTAGATGAGCGGACAAATCCAACTTGGCCTACAACTTGGTTTGTACCACGAGTTACGGGTTCAGGATTTTTTAGAGACGTTTATACGGTTATGTCCAAATGGGGCGCAAACCACGGTGCCATTTCTCATGGTCATATAGGGGCAGATTTGATTTCTTTGGCTGCGCTGCTGCGAATCCCTGTAAACATGCACAATATTGCAGATCAAGACATATTTAGACCTAGTTCATGGTCAGCTTTTGGAGAAAATCCAGAAAACGCAGACTACCAAGCATGTAAAAACTACGGACCTCTATATGGTTTTAAATAAAAATTCATAAAACAACATCAATTTAATTACCAATGAACAAGAAAAATAACTTCCAATTTGTAAACTACCTGTGGGACGAACAAAAAGCAAATTCTTTAGGAGACAATCAAGTAGAACTTTTTTTGTATCGCTCTAATATTCTAGGAGCAGACCTTCGTATTACCAACTATGGCGGGGGAAATACAAGCTGTAAAACCATTGAAAAAGACCCACTAACAGGTACCGAAGTTGAAGTCATGTGGGTAAAGGGCTCTGGTGGCGATATAGGAACATTAAAAAGAGATGGTATTGCTGGATTATACACGGATAGATTACGCGACCTTAAAAAGGTTTACAGAGGGCTGGAACATGAGGACGAGATGGTAGGGCTTTTTAACCACTGTATTTATGACCTTGATAGCAAGGCACCATCTATCGACACGCCGTTGCATGGTTTACTCCCGTTTAAACATATCGATCACCTTCACCCAGATGCCTTAATTGCTATTGCAGCAGCAAAAGATGGAGAGCAGATTACCAAAGAGATTTGGGGAGATACTATGGGTTGGGTGCCTTGGCAGCGACCCGGTTTTGATTTAGGACTTCAATTAGAAAAATGCTTGGCTGAAAATCCAGGAATTAGAGGGATTGTATTGGGAAGTCATGGGTTGTTTACATGGGGAGATACTTCCTATGAATGTTATATCAACAGCCTAGAGGTTATCGAAGCTGCATCGCAATATATTGCGGACAAGATTAAAGAAAATGGTTCTGTATTTGGCGGTGCCATCAAAGAAAGTTTATCGGCTGGTGATAGAAAAAAACAGGCTGCCTTAATAGCTCCTTTGTTGCGTGGCTTGTGTTCTTCCGAACAACGCATGGTTGGACATTTTGACGACCAAGAAGCTGTATTGGAGTTTATCAACAGCAATGATTTAGCAAAACTTGCGCCGATGGGAACTTCGTGTCCAGACCACTTTCTAAGGACTAAAATTTGCCCACTCGTATTACCCATTAGTGCAGAAGCCGATCTTACAGATACTTCTCGAGTAAGTGAGCAGTTGCAACCATTGTTTGAATCGTATAGAAAAGATTATTTGGATTACTATGAAAATCATAAACATCCGAACAGCCCATCAGTTAGAGATTGTAACCCTGTAATTATTCTTCATCCTGGTGTGGGCTTGTTTAGCTTTGCAAAAAATAAGCAGACCGCCAGAGTAGCAGCAGAATTTTACGTCAATGCCATCAATGTAATGCGAGGTGCTGAAGCCATTTCAAGTTACACCTCTCTTCCACGTCAAGAAGCGTTTGACATTGAATACTGGTTGCTTGAAGAAGCCAAGCTTCAGCGTATGCCCAAAGAAAAACCGCTTTCTAGGCAAGTCGCTTTAGTGACCGGTTCCGGAGGAGGTATTGGCCGTGCTATTGCTGAAAAACTTATTGCAGAAGGAGCAGTAGTGGCTTTTTCAGATATTTCTGATGAATTTTTAGCAGAAGCTACGGCAACGTATTCTACAGATCAGGCAGTTGCAATAAATTGCAATGTAACTAGCGCTGAAGAAGTTGAAGACGCATTCCAGCAAACAGCTTTGGCTTTTGGGGGTGTAGATATTATTGTTCATAGCGCTGGATTGGCGATTTCAAAATCAATTGACGACACAACCCAAAAGGATTGGGAGTTGCTACAAGGGGTTCTTGTTAAAGGACAATTCTTGCTAGCACAAAGTGCCTCGAAAATTTTCAAAAAACAAGGTTTAGGAGGTAATATTGTGAATATTGCCAGTAAAAATGGT
This sequence comes from Flavobacteriaceae bacterium, assembly GCA_030835325.1. GTDB lineage: Bacteria > Bacteroidota > Bacteroidia > Flavobacteriales > Flavobacteriaceae > Hel1-33-131. Next base: position 2,190 of record JAURPF010000015.1, read on the forward strand.
CTTGTTTCTGGTCCAAACAATGTGGGTTATGGTACGGCCAAAGCCGCCCAGCTTCACATGTCTCGTTTGTTGGCTGCAGAACTAGCTGCCGAGGGCGTACGTGTCAATACGGTTAATCCCGACGGTGTTATTGTAGGAAGTAAAATTTGGGAAGGCGAATGGGCTGAAGGACGCGCCAAAGCCTATGGCATAAGCGTTGAGGAATTGCCTGCTTATTACGCAAAACGAAATTTACTAAACAAGATTATCACGCCTGATGATATTGCAAACGGAGTATTTGTTTTCTTGGGTATTCTAGACAAGTGTACTGGAAATACGCTTAATGTTGATGGAGGTGTGGCGAATGCTTTTGTGAGATAAAAAATGATTGTTCTTCATAGCGTATTATATGACAGATTGTATAGCGATTATTGATATTGGTAAGACAAACAAAAAAATACTTTTGTTTGATGCATCTTACAACGTAATTTATCGAAAATCTATACGCTTCCAAGAATTGGTTGATGATGACGGTTTTGCATGTGATGATATTGATGCTATAGAAAAATGGATTTTTTCTGAGATTAAGAGCGTACAAGAGCAAGGTATTTATAACATCAAAGCCATTAATTTTTCAACACATGGAGCCACTGTTGTTTATTTGGATAAGAATGGAGAAAGAGTTACGCCAGTCTATAATTATTTAAAGACTTTAGAGGATATTGACTTTAAATCGCTGTATGATAAATGCGGGGGCGTAGATCATTTTTCGAGGCAAACTGCTTCGCCCGCTTATGGGATGCTTAATAGCGGTATGCAAATGTATTGGCTAAAGCACAAAAAGCCTCAGTATTGGAAAAAAGTAGCACATATACTTCACTACCCGCAATACTTAAGCTATTTGTTTACAAAAAAAGCAACTGCCGATTTTACTTCTATAGGAGCTCATACAGCCTTATGGAATTTTGATCAAATGAACTATCATTCTTGGATCAATGACGAGGGTATCACGCTTCCAGTTCCAGAAGATGGTTCAAAAGCTACCGTAGTTGATGTTAATGACCAACAAATTGCTATTGGTATGGGCCTTCATGATAGTTCAGCTTCAATTGTACCGCTGTTAAGAAAAAGCAAGGAAGAATTTGTGTTACTATCCACAGGGACATGGATTATTTGTATGAATCCATTTAGTAAAGAAAAACTCACTTTAGAACAACTTCAAAAAAACTGCTTGTGTTTTATGACACCAAGCAAACAGCAAGTAAAATCCTCTATGCGGTTTTTGGGACATGCACACAGGTTATACGCCGAGGCTTTGAGTGCTTATTTTGGTGTTGATATTGACACCCATATGACATTGGAGTTAGATAAGGATTTAATTAAAAAAACAATAGATAATCAGAGTGCAGTTCTACTACCAGAAGTTGTTGATGGCACATTTAAGGTCGATACAAAAACGTTAGTTTCTTTTGCTTCTTACCGGGATGCTTACTGTCAGCTTATGTTTGAAATCAGTGCTAAAGTTGTCAATGGTGTACAACTTATTTTAGATAAGAAGAGTACCATAAAGCTTCTTTATCTTTCTGGGGGTTTTAATAGCAATTCGTGGTTTGTGTATTTTATCCAGCAGTTAATGCCAAATTTCACGCTTGAACTCTCAGATATCAAAAACGAAAGCGCTCTTGGAGCTGCCCATTTAATGGATTCTTATTTTTATTAATTTTAAACTTATGCTATGCAGCTTGAATAAGTTGATTATATTTTAACCATGAAATCTAAGGCTTGCATATTAATTTTCATCTTTGGTTGGTTAGTTTCTTCATTATCATGGGGGCAAAATTTTCAGAGAATTTCAAATAAAGAAGGCTTTAACCAAAATACTGTGAATGCCATTGAAATCGATAAAAATGGATTTATATGGTTTGGAACTCCAAATGGATTAATTAAACACGATGGATATTCGTTTGAGTCATACACTTCCAATCTTTCTTTTCAAGCGAATTTATCAGATAATTACATAAATAGACTCGCAGTTGATTCTTTAGGTGTAATTTGGATTGCAACCCGCAATGGATTAAATGCCTTTAATCCTGATCTAAACCGCTTCTTTTTTGACATTGGAACTGAAAATAAAAATATTTCCGCTTTAAAAGTTCATCGCAATCGAATTTGGTTTGCATCAGGTAACAAATTATTCTTTTCTATTGGATTGGATACGGATTCAAAGAAATTTGAAATTTCAAGTAAGTTAGTTTCCAACCTAAGAGAAATACCACATATTAATAATATTCACATCATTTCCGAAAACAAAATTTTATTAGGAACAACTAATGGGCTTTTTTTAGTGTCATTTCAAGAGGACTTGAAAGAAATTAGTGTTGTTGATTTAATAAAATTAGAATTTCTAAGCAAAACAAACATTACTTCAATTAGCCAGCACAAGAAATCCCTTTGGATAGGAAGCAATGAGGGATTACACCACTTTACAATTAATTTACATTCAATAGATTTTATTCAAAAGATTCCTCAAATTGAAGATAAATTCGGAAAAAAATATAATCTAAAAGTTCGAAATACTTACATTGACGATGAAAATTTATTGTGGATAGGAACATACCAAAATGGCTTGGTCAAGTTTGATTTCAATCTTCAAAAATTTGACATCTATGATTTTGATAAAAAAAAGTCATCAGGAATAAGCAGTCCAATTGTCAACGCTATTGTGCGAGATTCATTTGATGTGATCTGGATAGGCACAGCCCAAGGGGGTGTAAATAAATTAAACTTGAATCAAAAACCATTTTACAATTTTTCCTCCAATCCTTTTGATGAATTTTCATTGGACGGAAATCTAGTTACTTCAATAATTGAAGATAAAAATGGGTATGTATGGGTTGCTGCCTATAACAATGCTTTGTCAAAATCTACTACCCCTGTAAGTCCAAGGAACTTAGAAAATTTCAAGTTTAAAAGACTCTCCTTTAAAAATTCAATTTTTGAAGGAAAAAGAATTCGTTCCATTTTTGAGGACTCTGATGGAAACATTTGGCTGGGTGGGGATAGTTGTTTGTTTCTTTACAATCCCAGTGAGAATAATTTTAGGCGTATTAATATAACTTATAAAAACAAGAAAATTAATTCAAATTTGATTTATGAGATTAAGCAATTAAATGATTCAAATATATTGCTGGTTGGATCCAAAATTATCGTTTTAGAAAATGTAATAAAATCCAAATCGGGATTACATACTGTTGAAGCATTATCTGTATTAACCCCCCCTGCTACAGAGTTTGTTTATACATCTCTATTGGAAAATGACAATAAAATCTGGTTTGGAAGCAGTCAGGGTTTATTATTAGCAGAAATATTGAAGGACTCGTTTAGAATTAAGAAGCGTTTTATTAAAACCCATTCCATGAATAGCTTAACAAATAATCGTGTTTTTACTTTAATGAAAGGAGCTGAAAAAAGTTTATGGGTAGGTACTTTTGGTG
>JAURPF010000016.1 GCA_030835325.1 Flavobacteriaceae bacterium
ACAAAATATCACAGAAAATATTTCTGGATTGGCATCCGCTAACCGCTTTAATGCTTGGTAACGATCGCGTGCTCCAACTAGGAAATATTCGTGAGATACATCTTTGCTTCCCATGTTTTTATGGCCAACCGTAACTTCCAAAGGACTGTCCATGAATTTCTTAGCAATTATTGACACTTCTTTTGGCATGGTAGCCGAAAAGAGCCATGTGCTTTTTTCTTGTGGAGTGTATGAGAGAATCTCTGTAATATCTTCAAAGAACCCCATATTAAGCATCTCATCAGCTTCATCTAAAACAGCATATTCGATTTTGGAGATATCAACCAACCTTCGATTGATCATGTCTTTCATTCTTCCTGGAGTCGCTACAATAATTTGCGCCCCTCTTTTAACTTGCTTGGCTTGGTCTGTAATGCTAGCCCCTCCATAAATAGCGGTCACATTGAGTCCTTTACAGTGTTTACCATACAATTTCATTTCGTTGGTAATCTGTAAACATAACTCTCTGGTGGGAGATAAAATAAGACCTTGAGTTGTATGACTGTTGATGTCGATTTTTTGCAGCATTGGAAAACCAAAGGCCGCTGTTTTACCAGTTCCTGTTTGTGCCAAAGCAACGAGGTCGCTGTCTTGATCTAATAAAAGGGGAATTGTTTTTTCTTGTACTTCACTAGGGGTTTCAAAACCCAAGTCTGTAATGGCTTGAACTAAATGATCTTCTAGTCCAAGTTGTTTGAATGCATTCATTTTGTTAATTTAGTATTCGATAAATTTCTAAGTGTTACTTAGAGGGGTATCGAACATACCTAAACCAAACTCTTTGTAACACATCCTCACCCTGAGGAATTTAAAGCTGCAAAGATAGTACTAATTAATTTAATACTTATTTAAAATACGTGACTAGTTTTGAAATGGCTTTTCCACGGTGACCGATTCTATTTTTTTCTTCTAAAGAAATTTCAGCAAACGTCTTTCCATAACTCTTAGGTTGAAATATTGGATCGTAGCCAAATCCGCCCGTTCCTGTTTTTTTTGTGGTGATTTCACCCTCACAAATCCCTTCAAAAGTTATAAAATTTCCTTGAAAGTGCATCGCAATAACTGTTTTGAAACGTGCGGCCCGATTGTCTTTTGAGGCTAATTCAGACAATATTAAGTTCATGTTATCGTCTGCATTTCGCTGAGGACCGGCATAGCGTGCAGAATACACGCCTGGTGCTCCATCTAAAGCCATAACTTCCAATCCTGTGTCATCGGCAAAACAATCAAGTCCATAATGCTCTTTGATATAATCTGCTTTCTGAATGGCATTGCCTTCGATTGTATCTTGGGTTTCGGGGATGTCTTCCACGCATCCAATTTCTTCGAGACTTACGAGTCTTATATGGGAGGGAAGCAAGGCCTGAACTTCTTTAATTTTATTGGAATTATTAGTAGCAAATACAATATTCATATTATACAGGATTTAAGTTAACGGTGATGATAGGGTTCATTTTTCAAAATTGTAAATCCTCTATAGAGTTGCTCAATTACAAAGGGACGAACCATTTGATGTGAAAAAGTCATTTTTGAAAGTGCTAAGGATTCAGCAGCTTTTTTGTATAAAGCCTCCGAAAATCCATATGGGCCTCCAATAACGAACACCAGTTGTTTGATTCCAGAATTCATCTGTTTTTGTAGAAAACTAGAAAAATCTATAGAATCCATTTCTTTGCCCTTTTCATCTAATAGGACTAATCTGTCTGTGGACGTTATTTTATCCAGAATTAATTTACCCTCGGCTTCTTTTTGAAGTTTTTCAGTTAAATTTCTACTATTTTTAAGATCAGGAATGATTTCAAACGAAAACCGAACATAATGCGACAATCTATTTTGATAGATAGAAATAAGCCGATCTAGTTCTGGAGAATCTGTTTTCCCTATGGCTATGAGTTTAATTTGCATCTCCCAAAATTATTTTTTTTTGAATAAGGTTTTAGAATAGTGAACGTATTTGCGCTACAATTCATATTTTAGCTACAAAGTTACAAACATGATTACGAACGAACAATTTAAAAACGAAGTACAATTAATTATAGCCAACGCAATCCGTGAGGATGTAGGGGCTGGAGATTATAGTTCTTTAGCATGTATTCCTTCTGATGCTGTCGGAAAAGCTATGTTATTAATTAAGGATAATGGCATCATTGCTGGTGTTAATTTTGCCAAACAAGTGTTCCAATATGTAGATTCAAATTTGAATGTAGAAATTCTTATTAACGATGGATCAGAGGTTAAATTTGGTGATATTGCTTTTTATGTAGAAGGACCAAAACAATCCATACTCAAAGCGGAACGTATTGTTCTAAATGCGATGCAACGTATGAGTGCGATTGCCACTAAAACCCATTCTTATGTTGAAATTTTAAAAGGAACGAACACCAAAATATTAGATACACGTAAAACGACACCAGGATTCCGAGCCTTAGAAAAATGGGCTGTGGCCATTGGAGGAGGAGTAAACCATCGCTTTGCGTTGTATGATATGATTATGTTGAAAGATAATCATATTGATTTTGCAGGTGGAATTACCAAAGCAATTTCAACAACTAAAGACTATTTGAAAAACCATAATTTGGACCTTCAAATCGTGGTTGAAGCCCGTGATTTGGATGAAATCGAAGAGATTTTAGAAAATAAAGGTGTCCATCGAATTTTAATTGACAACTTCAATTATACAGATACGCAAAAAGCAATTAAACTTATTGGAGATCAATGTCAAACGGAATCATCTGGAGGCATTGACGAAGTCACCCTTCGATTTTATGCAGAATGCGGCGTAAATTATATTTCTTGTGGAGCTTTGACCCACTCTGTTTCAAATATGGACTTAAGTCTCAAGGCTGTTAAATGAGTCAATCAATTGAAAATAAGTTAAATAAAATCCCAATTATAAGTTGGATTGTAACTCTTTTAAAGCGTGTAAACCTACCTGGATTTAATGGGTTTACCGTTTATGACTTGTTGGAAATGTATGTGATTGGGATTTTTAAAGGTGCGCTTACAACTCGCGCCAGTGCCATTGCATTTAGTTTTTTTACAGCGATATTTCCTTTTTTGTTATTCATTATTATTCTAATTCCATACATTCCTGTCCCTAATTTTCAGGTTGATTTTTTGGCGTTTTTGAATTCTTTTTTACCTCCACAAACCTCGGATTTCTTTAATCAAAATATTTTTGAAAACATCAATAATAAAAGCACAGGTGGGTTACTTTCAACCGTGTTTTTAGTTTCTATGCTTTTGATGGCTAATGGAGTAAATGCTGTGTTTTCAGGATTCGAAAACTCCTACCACCAACAACTCAATCGCAATTTTGTGAAACAATACTTTTATGCTTTTGGAGTTGCTATCATTCTTGTTATTCTATTGATACTAACTGTTATTGGGTTTGGGTATGCTCAAATTTATTTGATTCATCCCATTGTCGAAAGGTTTGGCTCAGGCGATTCTAGCAACGAACTTTTTTGGATTACGCAAGCGAAGTATTTCTTTTTTATAGTTATGATATATCTCAGTATGGCCAGCCTCTATTACTTTGGGACTAAAGATGGGAAATTATCGAGCTTCTTCTCAGTGGGTGCTTTGTTTACGACCTTGTTGATTATTTTAAGCTCTTATCTGTTTGGTCTGTACATAGAAAATTTCTCAACCTATAATGAGCTATATGGATCCATAGGTGCCTTGTTAATTCTATTGTTTTACTTTTGGTTGAATGCCAATATTATCCTCCTTGGTCATGAATTAAATTCGTCTCTTCAACTTCTAAAAAAACAATGCAAGCCATAGATGTTTTTTTTATCGATGTTATTTTACCGCTTTCATTAGAGCGTAATTTTACCTATGCCATTACCAAAGCGGAAGTAGATTTTATTAAAAAAGGGGTGAGAGTCGCCGTCCCTTTTGGGAAAAATAAAGTTTACACAGGAATTGTTTATAACATTCACCACAATGCCCCTACAGCTTATGAAGCAAAGTCGATACACAGTATATTAGATGAGTTTCCTGTGATTAATCAGTATCAGTTTAAATTATGGGAGTGGATGTCCGGTTATTATTTGTGTAGCATGGGAGAAATTATGCGAGCTGCAATGCCCAATGCGTTTTTATTGGAAAGTGAAACGATTATCACTCTAAATCCTTCCGCAAAATTTGAAACAAATGCCCTAAAGGATGATGAGTACCTTGTATTTGAAGCACTGCAACAACAAAGCAGCTTAAAAGTTGATGAAATCAATGCAATTATAGATCGAAAAAATTCGTTTCCAGTTTTAAAGCGTTTGTTAAGTTACAAAGTGATTGCTTTAGAACAGGAATTGTCTGAAAAATACAAGCCAAAATTAATTCGGTTTGTACGTTTACATCCCAATTATCAGCGTGAAAACGCGTTACAAGAACTTATTGAAGCACTCAAAAATGCGTCGAAACAACGCGAAATTATTCTAAGTTATTTTAATTTGGCAACCAATACGAAACAGATTAAAGTAGCTGATCTTAAGATCAAAAGTAACGCAACTTCCACTCAAATTAAACTGTTAATTGACAAAGAAGTTTTTGAAGAATATCATTACCAAACCGATCGTATTCAATTTCAAGATTCAAAAGATAATGCTTCAACTACACTTAATCCTTATCAGAAAACCGCTTTAGAGGATATAAAAAGTTTGTTTGAAACACAAAATATCGTATTACTTCATGGGGTCACATCTTCAGGAAAAACCGAGATTTATGTCAAGAAAATAGAATCCATTTTAGCAGAAGGAAAGCAAGCATTGTACTTAGTCCCTGAAATTGCGTTGACATCTCAGTTGGTACAGCGTTTGCAAAAGTATTTTGGTAACCAAATTGCAGTGTACCATTCACGCTACTCTCAAAATGAACGTGTTGAGGTTTGGAACCATGTCCTAAATCAGTCCGAGAATGCTCGGGTTGTTATTGGTGCACGATCCTCTGTTTTTCTTCCCTTTAGTAACTTAGGACTCATTATTGTCGATGAAGAACACGAACAATCCTACAAGCAGTTTGACCCTTCGCCGCGCTATCATGCAAGAGATACAGCGATTGTTTTAGCAGCTTTATTTAAAGCGAAAACCCTTTTGGGTTCTGCCACTCCGAGTTTAGAAAGTTTTCACAATGCGACCAAAATAAAAAAATATGGGTATGTTGCACTCAATGAGCGATTCAACAATGTACTTATGCCAGAAATTGAACTGGTAGATTTGACAGACAAATACAAACGAAAACGGATGACGGGTCATTTTAGTGACCGATTAATTACGGAAATAAATGAGGCTTTAGAGAGTGATTCTCAAGTTATTTTATTTCAAAATAGACGCGGGTATTCTCCAGTCGTTTCCTGTAACACTTGTGGACACACCCCAGAGTGTCCAAACTGTGATGTGAGTTTGACGTTTCATCAATACAAAAATCAACTCCGATGCCATTATTGCAGTCATACCATGGCAATGCAACAGTTTTGTGGAGCGTGTGGAGGCGTAGAAATTGATAGTAAAGGTTTTGGAACGGAGCAAATTCAACAAGAAATTGAATTGTTATTTCCAAAAGCTAAAGTGGCGCGTATGGATTTGGATACCACCCGAGGAAAATATAGTTACGATCGAATCATTTCAAGTTTTGAAAATAAAGAGGTTGATATTTTAGTGGGTACTCAAATGGTTACTAAGGGTTTAGATTTTAGACATGTAAAGTTGGTAGGAGTTTTGAGTGCCGACCAATTAATTAATTTTCCTGATTTTAGAGCACATGAGCGGAGTTTTCAATTATTGCAACAAGTTGCAGGCCGTGCAGGTCGAACTGACACAAGGGGTAAGGTGGTTATTCAAACCTATAATCCATATCACACCATTCTTCAGCAAGTTTCTATAAACGATTATGAGTCCATGTTTGTCGAACAACTTGAAGACCGTCGTATTTACAAGTATCCGCCCTTTTGTCGAATCATCAAATTAACGGTTAAACACAAAGATTATAATAAAGTAAATGAGGGTTCAGAATGGTTGGCAATTCGATTGAGGCTTGTATTTAAAGATAATGTGTTAGGACCAGAGTTTCCGGTAGTTTCGAGGATACGCAACCAATATCATAAAAATATTCTTCTTAAAATACCCCATAACCAATCACTCGTTAAAACGAAGTCAGTTCTTCAGAAAATTAAAATGAGTTTTTCTAGTACGAAAGATTTTAGGGCGGCACGCTTGCTCATTAATGTAGATAACTACTAACTCGTAATGAGATCTAAAGCTTTACTTAATTGTGTTTTTCGGGTTCTACTTAGTGGTAGTTTCGTTTTTTCAATCTCGACATGCTTGCTGTCATAACGCTCCACCTTTTTAAGGTTGACTATATAAGATTTATGGATTCTTAAAAAGAGTCCTTTCGGAAGCTCATTTTCAAAGGCTTTCATAGTTGAAAGAATAACGAAGCTTTTGTTATTAGTGATCAACTTTACGTAGTCACCGAGAGCCTCAATCCATTTGATTTGGTTAATGTATATTTTACGTTTTTTAAGATTACTCTTTACAAAAATATGTTCTCCATCAGAATCTTGGAAATTTTCTTTCATTTTTGCATCCTTTAAAGTTTTGGCAATGGCCTCGCTAAAACGTTTTATAGAAACGGGTTTTGCTAAGTAATCGATCACATTATATTCGAATGCTTTAAACGCATGAGAAGTATCTTCACTAGTGATAATAAAGTAAGGGATTTTGAATTCGTGATTTGTTTTGAAGCTGTCTAAGAGTTTAAATCCATCTGAACCAGAGAGGTTGATTTCCAATATAACAAGGTCAACAGTATTTGTGAGTAGGAATTTTTTCACTTCATTTATTGACGTAAATTTCTCCATTAAATTTAGAGATGGGTGGTTATTAATTAGCCTCAAAGAATCTAACCTTTGTGAAGAGTTATCGTCAACAATAATACAGTTTAAAATCATCGGGGATTGGTTAAAAGAATTTAATACAGCCTACAATAATACAAAAAAAATCGATTAAACCCAAAAAATACCGATTAACGATTAAGCGAACAGCATTAAATAATGTAACATTATGTTGTTCAAACAATAATTAATACTTACTTTTGCAGCCATTAAAAAACAAATAACTTTAAATTTATGAATCATTACGAAACTGTTTTCATCTTGAATCCCGTTTTATCTGATACTCAGATAAAGGAAACAGTAAAGAAATACGAGGACTTACTCGTTTCTAAAGGAGCAAAGATGGTATCGAAAGAAGATTGGGGGCTAAAGAAATTAGCGTATCCAATCCAAAACAAAAAAAGTGGCTTTTACCACTTATTTGAATTTACAGCACCTGGAGAGGCTATTGGTCCTTTAGAAGTAGAATTTAGACGTGACGAGCGTTTTATGCGTTATCTAACGGTTAGTTTAGATAAGCACGCAATCTCATGGGCTGAAAGAAGAAGAGTTAAACTTAAAGAAAAAGCGTAAATATGTCTATAGAACAACAAGCCAAAGGAAAAAAAGATGGTGAAATCAGATATTTAACGCCTTTAAATATTGACACCAACAAAGCTAAAAAA
>JAURPF010000017.1 GCA_030835325.1 Flavobacteriaceae bacterium
CCATAAAGCATCCTCTACAAGAATCGCCCCAATCTCCTCCAACAATTTCTTCATTTACTAAAACCCATGTTCCAATAATTGGATCATTGGGATCTACGTTAGTGTTTCCGTTTCCATCGCCATCACCACATCCTATGAGCAATAGTGGGATGAATAAAAATAGTATTTTTTTCATTTCTTAAAAGTTAAAATTAATTTCAGTAAAATTACAGTTATTTGTTTCGTTAATGAATATTTATTAGTACATTACACTATATATCCTGTATTTATGTTTGCAAAAATTTGTCTTTTACTGTTTTATTTTTTTAACCCTCAAAATGGTTTAATTAAGGATAAATATTTTAGTTTTTATTTTGAAGATTCATTTTATATAGTTGAAAACGACTCAATTTTTTCAACTAAAAACGGACAGCATTACGAAGGGATTCCTCATGACATCCAATGGACAGACTTTAATTTTAACTCGGTCAACATGGAAGACCATGTCTTATTAATTTCAGATGGCGGTGGACTTGTTTATCGATTTAAAGATAATGAAATACAGCGTTTAGATAAATCTTTCAATCATCGTAATAAGTATGGTTCTTTTGATTTTGAATATCAAAATAAGTTATTCTCTTATGCAGGATATGGATTATTTACGAATTCGAGTAAGCTTACTTACTATCAAAGAGACTCAAAACAATGGTTTGATTTTTTATACCACCCCGATTCTGAATTTCCAAAAGGGAGACGGCGCCCAATTGGTCAAATATTTGATTCTACTCTTTATATTGGGGGTGGGATGTTCGAAAGTGCAAACCAAAATTTAGCTTTAGAAACCATCTATCTTGATGATTTTTGGAAATTGGATTTAACAACACACAAATGGACTTACCTTGGGAAGAGTAATTTTGGATCTACTTTTGCACTTGAAAACCTATTCTCACTGAATACAAAATCTATTCTATACAAAGGTGGTAGTTTGATAATTTATAGAAATTCTATAAATCACGTTGACATTAAAAACAATAGTTTTACCAATTTTCCAAACGCAAACACAAATTTATATTCAGATGTTAGTCGTATTATCTATAATCCCAATAGCGACTTATTTTTGCTTCCTGTAACTAATCACGATTCGGGCTTCGATCAATTTAGTTTTATTAGCTCTGCAAATTTTATTGGGATGCCCGAAGTTTCAAAACAACTCTACAAACCAACCTTTAATTATTTAAATTTTATAATCGGTTTGGGGGTATTTTTAATTATTATTATTGTTATCATTTTGAAACCCATAAAATTGACTAAAAATAAATTATTAGTTACCTTAAGTCAAATACAAAACGAACTTAATGATGAAGAATTTAAAATTTTTAAATTCATTTTAGATCAACATCCCCAACCAGTAACATTCCCCAATATTCTTAACTTTTATGAACCTTCGCTTTCCTACGAATCAAGGATAAAAAAACTCAGATTAACACTAACCAGAATAGATGAGGTTAGTAGTAAGTACGCAAAAAGAAAAGTTTTAGTTTTTTCAAAAAACAAAAATGACAAAAGAATTAAACAGGTTTCTTTTTTAGACATTCCCGGATAATCATCCTACAAAATTTGTAATATGTTGATGACACAGTTCAATTAATTTTAGAGAGTGTTGAACAACTTTTAGTTTGTTTTCATTTCTTTGGGCACTAATGGATTCATGATTTTGAACCAAAGCGGTGGAATCAAACTCAAGAGAATTGAAGCGGGGTATCCCAAAGGCAAGGTAGGACTTTGTTCATAACTGTTTAGGAGTTGGTATTTTTTGGAGGACTTATAGTGGTGATCACTGTGCCGAGTTAATTCATACAAAACAATTCTCCCAATATTAAAATTAGAATTCCAAGAATGATGCGGTTGTACACGTTCGTACCTCCCAGAAGATGTTTTAAATCGTCTCAATCCATAATGCTCGATATAATTGATGCTTTCTAAAAACAAAAAAGACACCACCCCAATGGCCGTGGCAAACAACATCACATCAATTGAAAAGAAATAAGCTACTCCAAATAGATAGATGGGTTGGATTAAATGATACCAGAGCATATCATTTTTCAAAGAAATGAATGAACAGTTTCCAGATCTTAAAAGAGTCATTTGACGCTTCCAAGCATCCATGTACTGTTTTGTCACAGAGGTGATCCAAAACGAGAATACCGTTTGGTTGTATTTAGCTGTTGCGCCATCATTTGGAGTCGCAACATTCATGTGGTGGCCAAAGTTATGCTCTATATAAAAATGCATATACAGGCAGGGCATATATAGACATTTGCTCATAAATCTTTCAAAATAAGGAGCTCTATGCCCTAGTTCGTGTGCGACATTAATGGCGTTTGTTGCTAAAAGAATCCCTGCGGAAAGACCGAGTCCAATCAGCTCATAAGCAGCGTATTCTTGTGTTTGAACTTTTGAAAAAACAAGCCACAAAAGACCAAATACGATGGGTAAATTTAAATATAACATTACATCGAAAATCCATTTGGATTTTTTGTTATTTACTTCATCTTTGGATAGATTTTTAGATTGACTTCCAGTAATCAGATCTAGAAAAGGGAGTACTACAAAAGTATAAATAACGGAAGTATATGTTCCAAAGCCCATGGATTCAAATGAGATGAATGCTGAAATTGGTACGGTATATGCAAAAAGGTATTTTAAGTCTCTCACACCCTAAAGTTAAAAAAAATAAATTAAAAGCTGTTTTTTTAACAAACCCTTTCATCCGTTTATTACGTCAAACAGCCCTTTGTTACGCCAAACTGCCTTTTGTTACATTATACTAGTGTATTGGCTCGAAGCTTCCTTTCTTTGCTATCAAATATATGAAATGAAACCGTATTTTTTAACAAGTAAATACTAATTCAAAACCTCAAATTACAAATGAAAAAATTTACTCTAAATTTATTTTTTATTGTAGGGCTTGTGTCATTACAAGCTCAGGAGTCAATATCCAATGATTCCATAAATGAAAAACATAGTACGCTTATCCTAAAGTTAGGGGCTAACTTAGTTGATAGCGCAGGAAATGATAACCCTTTTACAACGTTCTCCGATTTTGATCAAATGGCTTTTTCGAAACACTCTATATATCCTCACCCCAGTAGTTATCTATTCTTTCGATTAGCTCAAATTTCAAATTTTCATTATCTTGGGCCTTTAGTATTACTATGAGGATTATTAGATATATTTTAGTTTTATTCGTCACTTTTGCGATCTCTGCTCAAGAGCATCCCCCTGTAATGGCTTATAATCCAAATACCTACGGTGCTCAAAATCAAAATTGGAGTATTTCTCAGACCTCTGATCAAGCTATGTATTTTGCTAATAATTCCGGATTATTGGAGTATGATGGTATGAACTGGAACACTTATGCTGTGCCAGATAACTCTATTGTAAGATCTGTAAAAGCAATTGGCGACCTAATATACACAGGAAGTTACATGGATTTTGGAGTCTGGAAACGAAATAACAAAAGCATCTTAGAGTACACCTCTTTAGTAAAACAGTTTGAAATTGAACTTGCCGAAGACGAACAGTTTTGGGATATTATTAAACTAGATAATTGGTTAATCTTTCAATCTCTATCTAGAATTTATTTAGTTAATGAATTAACAAAAGAAACAACGTTTATAGAATCCGAATATGTCATCTCAAATATCTTTGAGGTGGAAGGCGTATTGTTTTTCAACCAGTTAAACAAAGGACTATACAAAATAATTGACGGGAATGTTGAGCTTGTTAGCGATGACTCAAGATTGAAGTCTGGTAATATTGTTGGCTTAATTGAACATAAAGATCAACTCCTGGTAATGACAGCATCCAATGGTTTTTATTTCTTGAACAACAAGAAACTAATCCCATGGAAAATAGATCCTAAAGTAAATTTGAATTCACTTACAATTTATAGTGCTACCAAGCTAAGTGACAACAGTATTGTGATTGGAACTGTATCAAATGGACTTTATCATTTAGATCCACAAGGCATGCTCAAATATGATCTCAATTTTGAAAAAGGCCTCAGTAATAATACGGTATTATCGGTTTTTGAAGATTACCAAAATAATTTATGGTTAGGGCTTGACATTGGAATCAGTCATATAAATCTTTCCTCTCAATTTGTTGTTTATAATGATACAAAAGGTGCCATTGGAACGGTTTATACTTCTGTATTATTTGAAGATCACTTGTACTTAGGGACTAATCAAGGGTTGTTTTATAAACGGAGAGACACAAATTCTGACTTTACTTTTATTGAAGGCACAAATGGCCAAGTCTGGAACCTTAAAGTGATTGATAACCAGATTTTTTGTGGACACGATCGCGGAACCTTACTAATTAAAAATAAAAAATTACAGTACACTATAAGCCAATCGCTTGGGACGTGGGACTTTAAACCCTTAAAAGAGAATCCAAATATTATATTGCAAGGTAATTATAACGGATTAAGTCTTTTGGAAAAGAAACAAGGAAAATGGCGTTATAAAAACAAAATTAAAGGATTTGATATATCAAGTCGTTTTTATCAATATATAGGAAATCATATATATGTTAACCATGAATTAAGAGGTTTATTTGAGCTCACACTAAACAATGATTTAACAGCAGTTTCAAAAGTTTCAATCAAGACGCCATTGACAAAAGGTAATGGCTCAAACTTCATTAAACTCTCTAAAAACTATTACTACACATCGTCTGAGGATATTTATAAATTTAACTCAACAGATAAATCATTTGCTAAATCAGAACCTTTCAATGAGGTTTTAAAGGATTTTTCAACTCGAACAACCATTATGGATGTCAAGGATTCTGAAGGTCTTAAGTGGTGTTTTGCAGATGATAATATATTAATAATTAGCGCTGGAAGTATTACAGAAACACCAAAAGTTGAAATAATCCCAGTTGCAATATCAAACTTTAAAAATGTTGTTTCCGGTTTTGAAAACCTTACCAAAATTGGCACATATGAATATCTTTTAGGGTCTGCATATGGCTATTTTATTTTCAACTCAGATGCTCCAAAGCCTAACCATCTTTATAATTTAAAAATAAATTCTGTTCAGGCTAGTAAAATTAATGAAGATAAATTCCAGCTCGATTCTACAAATCCAATGATGCTAGACTCAGAAAGTAACAATATTTATATAAACTACAGTATTCCACACTTTGTCAACATCGTTAGTAAAAAATATTCTTACAAATTAATAGGATGGTCCAACTCTTGGTCTGATTGGCAATCCGATTCGAATCAAGTTTTTGAAAACCTTCCTTATGGAAGTTATGAATTTAAAGTTAAAGGCAAAATAGGCAATACCGAAACTCTCAACGTCGCCTCCTACTCTTTCGTAATTGATCGTCCTTGGTACCTTTCAAATATTGCAATAACAATCTATGTAATTATCTTTATTACTTTATGGATTCTAATTCATAATCTATACAAAAGGTATTATAGAAAACAACAACAACAACTTCTTCAAAAATCTCAGGAACAACTCGCACTCAAGGAACTAGAAACCTCTCAAAAATTTATGCAGTTAACAAATGAGAAACTAAAGCTTGATATCGAGAGTAAAAACAGAGAACTAGCCGTTTCTACAATGAGTTTGATTAAAAAGAATGAGTTCCTGAATAGCATCAAAACTGAACTGAAAGAGAAAGACAACCAACAGGACATTAAAAAAGTCATTCGAATTATTGACAAAAACCTAAATAACACAGATGATTGGAAACTGTTTGAAGAAGCATTTAATAATGCTGATAAAGACTTTCTCAAACTTATCAAAGAAAAGCATCCCGTACTAACTCCTAATGACCTTCGTTTGTGTGCTTATCTTCGTCTAAACCTGTCCTCCAAAGAGATAGCACCACTACTAAACATCTCTCCGCGAAGTGTAGAGGTAAAACGATACAGATTGCGAAAAAAAATGGATTTGCCGCACGAATCTAGCTTAACAAATTATATTTTAGAAATATAATATCCCTACAACCCTCTTTTTCACCTGTACATATAATACCTACATTGATGAATTTCAATACACTTTAATATACTGTTAGAAGCGGCTTTTTAACTCCGTCATTATAAGCTCAGAAGCCCCTTTATTGACTTCTATATAATCCTTGTTTTTTCGCCCACATTCCACGCGTTTTTTAGGATCATTAACAAGCATGTTTAACGTTGATTCAAGAGATTCAAAAGTACGAATACTAAACAAGCCTCCTTTGGATAACATGGCATTTGCTTCAGGAAACTTTTTATAATTTTTTCCAATCACAATCGGAACACCAAAAGTGGCTGCCTCTAGCGTATTATGAAGTCCCGTAGTGCCCATAGCTCCACCCACATAAGCAATGTCTGCATAGTTATATATTTTGGTTAACAAGCCAATAGTGTCTACTACAAAAATAGTCTTGTCGTTCAAAGTTTCGTTCTTATAATTAGAGTAAAGCACTGTCGGTTTTTGAATCCGTTTTGTCAAGGATTTAATCTGATTTAAATCCATATTGTGAGGCGCAATTACAAACTTAATGCCGTCCTTACAATTATTTATATACTCAACCAGGAGCAATTCATCCTCTGGCCAAGTACTTCCAGCAACAATACAGATTTGGTTGTTTTTGAATTCTGCAATGAAATCCAAAGAATTGTCTGTGGTCGTTTGATTGCCAACACGGTCAAAACGCGTGTCGCCCGAAACGGTAACGGCATCATAGCCAATAGAATTTAATAATGCTTTTGAACCACTATCTTGTGTGAATATATGGTCAAATGAAAAAAGTAATTTTTTAAACCATTTGCCATAAAATTTAAAGTAGGCTTGTGAGGGTCTAAACAGCGCAGAAATTAATATTGAAGTGATGTTTCTACGTTTTAATTCTAGTAAATAATTCGGCCAAAGATCATATTTTACAAACACCACCAAATCAGGATGAGTGAGGTCTAAAAATTTTTTCACTTCAGACTTTTGATCTAAAGGGAGATACACTACAACATCTGAAATCGGATTATTTTTTCTAATTTCATACCCCGAAGGAGAGAAAAAAGTCATCACAAACTTGTGATCTTTATAGTGTTTTTTTAAGGCTTCAAAGACTGGAAGTCCCTGTTCATATTCGCCTAAAGAAGCACAATGCATCCAAATCACTTTATCTGTTTGTTTTAGTTCTTGTGCTAAAATTTGATAACTTTCGCTACGTCCTTTTTGCCCTTTTTGAATTTTTTTGTGAAAGCCTCCAATAAGACGAACAGTAATTGCAGCGAATCCAACGATGATGTTATAAAAAAGTCCCAATAGTGATTATTTAAAGCTAAAATACATTCTTTATATTAATTTTATGACTAAGCAATGCTAATTTTGTATTTTTGTTCATGCAAAATGTATTGCTTCATAACCTAATTTAAATATATGAACAAGATTCAAATGGTTGACCTAAAAGGTCAGTATGCATCTATAAAAGAGGTTGTAAATACTTCTATTCAAGAAGTTATTGATAACACATCTTTTATCAACGGTCCAAAAGTTAAAGAATTTCAAACAAATTTAGAATCCTACTTAGGAGTCAAACATGTGATTCCATGCGCCAACGGAACCGATGCCTTACAAATTGCAATGATGGGATTGGGTTTAAAGCCAGGTGATGAAGTTATCACCGCCGATTTTACCTTTGCTGCAACTGTTGAAGTGATTGCCTTGTTGGGACTCACTCCCGTTTTAGTCGATGTGGATTCTGATAAATTCAATATTGATATTGCTGCAATTAAAAGAGCAATTACCCCAAAAACAAAAGCAATTGTACCTGTACATTTATTTGGTCAGTGTGCCAATATGGATGCCATAATGGAACTGGCAAAAGCTCATAATTTATATGTAATCGAAGACAATGCTCAAGCAATTGGTGCAACATACACTTCAAAAAATGGATCAAAAGCCAAAGCAGGAACAATTGGCCACGTGGCATCTACCTCCTTTTTTCCTTCAAAAAACTTAGGATGTTATGGAGATGGTGGAGCCATTTTCACTAACGATGACGAGTTAGCACACACAATACGAGGAATTGTAAACCATGGAATGTACAAACGCTATCACCACGATGTAGTAGGCGTTAATTCACGATTAGATTCCATCCAAGCAGCCGTATTGGACGCAAAACTTCCAAAATTAGACGCCTATAATAAAGCACGTCAATCTGCCGCTCGAAAATACAACGCCGCCTTCAAAAACCATAATAATATTATTACACCAAAAGCTGGTAACGGATGTGAAACAATTTGTGATAACTGCGATTGCCACGTATTTCATCAATATACTTTAAAAATACAAAACGCAGATCGCGATGCCTTAGTGGCACATTTGCAATCAAAAGACATTCCTTGTGGAGTTTATTATCCTATTCCATTACACAAGCAAAAAGCCTATCAGAATGAACGTTATAATGATGCAGATTTTAAAGTGACTAATGCTTTAATCGATCAAGTCATCTCATTGCCAATGCATACCGAATTGGACGATGATCAAATCGATTTTATCACTTCGTCTGTTCTTGATTTTTTGTCTAAATAATATTAGTTAGACGATTCGACAGTGTTTGAGGTTCGGCTTAAGAAAGACGATGTCAATAACAAAATCATTCCTGTAGTTACCGATAAATCGGCACTGTTAAAGATGCCTGTTTTGAACACACCACCAAGATCTATATACAAAAAATCGGTCACCGAGCCGTACAAAAATCGATCGTAAAGATTGGCTATTCCACCTCCTGCAATGCAACAAAGTCCTATAATCGACAAGTTATCGAGGGCTTTACTAGTAAAGACATAATACAACACCGCCCCTAAAACAATTACAGGTAGGATGAGTAAAAAAATGAGCTTCACCGTTGGATTTGAGTTGCTACCCATACCTAAAAATGCGCCTGAATTTTCTACATTCATCAATTGTAATTGTGAACCTAAAAGTTCTGTTCTTGAGCCCGGAATTATATTTTTACGGACATATTCTTTTGAAACTTGATCCAAACCAATATTAAATAGTATGAGAGTTAATATTAAAATTTTTTTTGTGTTCATGCCGTTTAGTTTTCAAAAGTCGCTGCTTTTGTGTTCATTTCTCTATCTATTTTTTTTACTAAGCCTTGCAGTACATTACCTGGCCCTACTTCAATAAATTCATTTGCACCATCCTGAATCATTTGCTGAACCGATTGAGTCCATTTAACAGGCGCTGTCAGTTGGGAAATTAAATTCGATTTAATCTCCGTTTCATTTAGAACCGGCATCGCTGTCACATTTTGGTAAATAGGGCAAGTAGGTGTATGAAATGTTGTATTTTCTATAGCCGCTGCCAAGTGTTCTTTTGCGGGTGCCATTAAAGGCGAATGAAAAGCTCCTCCCACAGGGAGTACAAGTGCACGTCGTGCACCTTTTTCTTTTAGTGCATCACAAGCCAAATGAATGGCATCAACCGCACCAGAAATCACCAATTGCCCTGGACAGTTATAATTTGCAGCAACTACAACTCCATTAATTGATTGGCAAGTATCCTCTACAATTTCATTATCTAACCCCAATACGGCCGCCATGGTTCCTTTGGTTATATTACAAGCTTTTTGCATCGCTTGGGCACGTTGAGAAACAAGTTTTAAACCATCTTCAAAACGAAGTGTACCATTTGCTACCAAAGCCGAAAACTCACCAAGGGAATGCCCTGCAACCATATCTGGTTGAAAGTCCCTCCCTAAGCTTTTTGCTAAAATCACAGAATACAAAAAAATCGCCGGCTGTGTTACCTTCGTTTCTTTTAAATCGTCAACACTTCCTTCAAACATAATGGATGTAATGTCAAACCCTAAAATGGCATTGGCTTGTTCAAAAAGTGATTTTGCTACGGCTGAATTTTCATAGAGCGGTAACCCCATTCCCGAAAATTGAGCGCCTTGTCCTGGAAATATATATGCCTTCATAATGTTATATTTTTTTAACGTCTTTTATATGTGATGTATGAAAAATCAAATTTATGCAAATCGTCTTTTTTATTGAATATACGATTGGTTTCCTTCCAAATCGTTTCGTTGATAGTTGGAAAAAAAGTATCCCCTTCAAAGTTGTGGTGTACTCTTGTAAATTCGATGGTACCCACGACTTTTAAGGCTTGTTTGTAAATTTCGCCGCCACCAATGATGAAAGGATTGGGATCTAGAGCCGCTTTTTCAATAGCGGATTCTAAAGAGTTTACAACGATAACACCTTTGGGAGTTTTATAATTTTGTTGTCTTGTAATAACAATGTGTGTTCTGTTGGGTAAGGGCTTTGAAAAACTCTCAAAGGTTTTTCGTCCCATAATAATGCAATGCCCAGAAGTAAGTTCTTTGAAGCGTTTCAGATCATTTTTTAAATGCCATATCAAATCATTGTCTTTGCCTATCACATCGTTTTCAGAGACTGCGACAATAAGCGTGAGGTTTGAAGGATGGTTTGTTGTTTTCAATTGAATAAACTTAGAGCACAAAAGTAAGGGTTTCCATTAAATTAAACAGCAACAGCCCCTTTGATGTGTGGATGAGGGTCATAACCCTCTAAAGTGAAGTCTTCAAATTTAAAGTCAAAAATATCTGTAATCTCTGGATTTAGAGTCATTTTAGGAAGTGGGCGCAACTCTCTGGAGAGCTGTATTTCCAGTTGCTCAATATGGTTGCTGTAAATATGAGCATCTCCAAAAGTATGAATGAATTCTCCAGCTTCATAACCACAAACCTGTGCCATCATCATGGTAAGTAGTGCGTAAGAAGCAATGTTAAACGGAACTCCTAGAAAAATGTCGGCACTCCGCTGATACAATTGGCAAGATAACTTTCCGTTACTCACATAAAACTGAAAAAATGCATGACAAGGTGGGAGTGCAGCTTTATTATTTGCCACATTTTCACTAAACGATTTTGAAGTGTCAGGAAGTACAGATGGATTCCAAGCAGACACCAACATACGTCGGCTATTGGGATTTGTTTTTAAGGTTTCAATAACTTCTGTAATTTGATCAATTTCATCACTATTCCAGTTGCGCCATTGGTGTCCATATACAGGGCCAAGATCGCCATTTTCATCCGCCCAAGCATTCCAAATTTTAACACCATTTTCGGTGAGATAATCTGTATTTGTGTCGCCTTTTAAAAACCAAAGCAATTCATAAATAATAGATTTAAGATGCAATTTTTTGGTAGTCACCATTGGAAATCCTTCACTGAGATCGAAACGCATTTGATGTCCAAATACACTTTTAGTGCCTGTTCCGGTACGGTCTCCTTTTTCATTTCCATTGTTTAGTACGTGGGATACAAGGTCCAAATATTGTTTCATTTCAGTGCTATTTTGTGAAGTTAAAAATAAAAAAAGCTTCAATCTTAAAGAAATTGAAGCTTGTAATAATTTTAAAAGTTATTAACTATTTAGCCGATTATCGCACCAGCAATTGTTGCGGATAAAAGAGAGGCAATAGTTCCTCCAATAAGTGCTTTAATTCCAAACTCAGAAAGTGTTTTTCGTTGCCCTGGCGCTAATGACCCAATCCCTCCAATTTGAATCCCTATGGATGCAAAATTAGCAAACCCACAGAGCATATATGTTGCCATAATGATGGACTTTTCATATTTCAAATGCAATAAGTTTAAGGGGTTTTTTAGATCCGCTAATTGAATGTAACCTACAAATTCACTAGCGGCAAGTTTGATTCCTAAGAGCTGCCCCATCAAAGCGATATCTTCTTTTGCGATTCCTATCAACCACATTAGGGGAGCAAAAGCATAGCCTAGAATAAACTCCAATGAGAATGCTTCATAAGATGTATTTGATGCCACCCAGTCGTTTAGCGTCGTCAAATCTCCAACCCATCCAAGGACACCATTGATCATGGCAATAAATGCTAAAAACACCAAAAGCATTGCGCCAATATTCAACGCGAGTTTGAGGCCTTCAGTAGTACCGTTTGCAATGGACTCTAAAATGTTTGAGCCAATTTTTTCTTGTGAGATATGAATTTCATTATCAATTTTTTCAACTTGTGGATAGAGCATTTTTGAGATGACAATCGCTCCTGGTGCTGCCATTACAGAAGCTGTTAATAAATGCTTAGCATAAAACAAACGCAAGACTTCGTCTTCGCCACCAAGGAACCCAATGTAAGCTGCCAAAACGCCTCCGGCGACTGTTGCCATACCCCCAATCATGACTAATAATATTTCAGAACGATTCATTTTTTCTAAATACGCCTTAATCATTAAGGGCGATTCTGTTTGACCTAAAAATATATTTCCTGCAACACTCAAGCTCTCTGCTCCAGAAACCTGAAGAAGTTTACTAAGGAGCCAGGCCAATCCTTTTACAACGCGTTGAATAATACCTAAATAAAATAAAACTGACGTAAGGGCTGAAAAGAAAATAACCGTTGGTAAAATTGAAATAGCGAAAGTTACTAAAGGTGCTTCAATTTCCCCCGTAGAAAACGCAGCGAATAGAAACTTAGTTCCCTCCATTGTAAAATCCAATACCGCAATAAATAAACTTCCAACCCACTCAAAAAATGATTGAACAAACGATACTTTTAAAACTCCAATGGCTAAAATGATTTGAGCTCCTAAACCCAAACCAACAGTTCTCCAATTGATTGCTTTTCTGTTGGCGCTTAGAAGGTAGGAGATCAAAATCAACACAAACATTCCTAAAAACCCTCTAAAAAGACTGTTTAGTGTAAACCCTTGACTTGATACGATTTCGGAAGATTCCTGTGCGGCAACCGAATGGATATTTGCAAATAATACAAATACAATTAGCATTAATTTTTTCATTCTGCTTGTTATTAGCGTTTAGAGATTTCGTCTCTTAACTTTGCGGCCGTTTCATAATCTTCTTCCGCAACGGCTTTTATTAGTAACTCTTGTAATTTCTTAATCGATTTAGAGGAATAGCCGTCGTCGTAAACTTTTATTTCATCGGATTCAAACTCTAAATCATCAAATAACAGCACATCTTCAGGCTGATTTTCCTCATCTTCTTTTTTGGAATCTGTTTTTAATATGATTCCAGCTTTTTCTAAAATGTTTTTATAGGTAAATATGGGTGCAGAAAAACGCAATGCGAGTGCAATTGCATCACTAGTCCGCGCATCGATAATTTCTTCCACCGTGTCTCGTTCGCAAATAAGAGAGGCGTAAAAAACACCATCCACTAATTTGTGAATGATGACTTGTTTTACAACGATGTCAAATCGATCCGAAAAATTTTTAAATAAATCGTGCGTTAAAGGTCTTGGAGGTTGGATGTCTTTTTCTAAAGCGATAGCAATAGACTGTGCTTCGAAAGCTCCAATAACAATTGGAAGTTTTCGTTGCCCATCCACTTCACTCAATATCAAAGCATAAGCACCGCTTTGAGTTTGACTGTATGAAATACCTTTTATGTTAAGACGAACTAAACTCATAAGTTATAACACAAAGAACAGTTTTAATTCGTAAAGTACCAAACCCTTGACAAATTAGTTTGCAATTAAAGTGCAGTAAAAAACAGGGGTTCAAATCGAACTACAAGTTTTAAACCTCTTTAATTCTGAGCTTTGAAAACTTTTAATTTTTCAATCAATTGAGGCACCACT
The DNA here is from genome assembly GCA_030835325.1 of Flavobacteriaceae bacterium. Classification (GTDB taxonomy): domain Bacteria; phylum Bacteroidota; class Bacteroidia; order Flavobacteriales; family Flavobacteriaceae; genus Hel1-33-131. The sequence goes on from JAURPF010000017.1 coordinate 13,659, forward strand.
TCAAAAGCATCTCCTACAATTCCATAATCAGCAGCTTTGAAAAAAGGTGCTTCAGGATCGGTATTAATAACGACTTTTACTTTAGAAGAATTAATTCCTGCCAAATGCTGAATAGCCCCCGAAATTCCAATAGCAATGTATAAGTTTGTTGCCACAGGTTTCCCTGTTTGTCCTACATGTTCGCTGTGGGGTCTCCATCCCAAATCAGATACAGGTTTTGAACAAGCAGTTGCAGCTCCAAGAACCTCTGCCAATTCTTCAACCATCCCCCAATTTTCAGGACCTTTTAATCCACGACCTGCCGACACCACAACTTCTGCATCTGCAATGCTAACTTTGTCACTTGCCTTATCTACGGAGGTTACATTTGTAGAAGAGCTTACCAAATTCGGCGAAAAATCTTCTAGTTGTGTAGGAGTCTTATTTTCTACCAATCCAAATGAATTATTAGACACTCCTATGATTTTTACTGCAGTTGAAATTTCAGTATTGCAAAACGCTTTATTTGTAAAAGCAGTGCGTTTTACAACAAAAGGGCTTAAGCTCGATGGAGCTTCAACCACATTGGATGCGTAGCCAGCCTTCAATCCAACAGCTAAAAGAGGTGTAATATAACGACTGTCGGCACTTGCACTTAAAATAACAACTGTTGCAGCTTCTTTTTCTGAAGCTTGTCGGATGATATCTGCATATATTTTGGCGTTAAATACACGCACTGTGTTTACGTTTAACACCTTTTCTACGCCATAAGTCCCTAACTCAGAAGCATCGTTTGTGTTAAAAGTTAGTGCCACTAGGTTTGTCCCCATAGCTTCTGCTATGGCTTTGCCATAAGAAGCAGCTTCTAAAGCTGTTTTTTTGAATTTTCCTTGATCGGATTCTGTATATACTAAAACGGGCATAATTCTTTTTTTAAAATTAAATAACTTTAGCTTCGTTATGAAGAAGGTTGATGAGTTCATCGATATTATCAGCTTCTACTAATTTAACAGCACCACGAGGGGCTGGTTTTTCAAAAGAAACAGAATGTGTGTTTGAAGTTTCAGTAGTGGGCTCAACGACAGTGAGTGGCTTTTTTCGCGCCATCATAATTCCTCTCATATTTGGAATTCTAAGATCGCTTTCTTCTACCAATCCTTTTTGTCCTCCAATAACAAGTGGTAAAACCGTTGAGATGGTTTCTTTACCGCCATCAATTTCACGAACTGCCGTGGCGTTCGTGCCCTCAATTTCTAAGCTAATGCAATTGGTTACAAAATTAGCATCGAGCATTGCTGCAAGCATTCCTGGAACCATGCCGCCATTGTAATCTATAGATTCACGACCTGCAATAATTAGGTCATATGCTCCTTCTTTTGCGGCAGCGGCTAAATAAGTAGCAACCGAATGCCCATCTTTCGCTTCTGCATTTACACGGATGGCTGCATCTGCTCCAATTGCAAGTGCTTTTCGGAGCGTTGGCTCCGTTTCTGCACCACCAACACTGATAACATCTACTGTAGCGTTTTGTTTTTCTTTAAACCACATGGCTCGGGTTAATCCAAACTCGTCATTTGGATTAATGACGTATTGCACCCCATTGGCGTCAAATTTGGTATCTCCTTCGGTAAAATTAATTTTAGAAGTCGTGTCGGGAACATGACTAATACAGACGAGTAGTTTCATTTTTTGTTCTTTAAATTTAGAGTGTACGAAAGTAAATAAAAAACTTTTAATTTCCTATGCATGCATAGGAAATTTTAGTAGAATCTTGTAATTATAATTGAGTATTATTCTTATTTTTGTCCCTCATAAAATTCAATTAATGAAAACAATTCAATTTAGAGAAGCAATATGTGAAGCGATGAGTGAAGAAATGCGTCGCGATGAGAGCATTTATTTAATGGGCGAAGAAGTTGCCGAGTATAATGGTGCTTATAAGGCCTCTAAAGGAATGCTAGATGAGTTCGGCCCCAAGCGTGTTATTGATACACCCATTGCAGAGTTAGGATTTTCAGGAATTGCTGTGGGATCAACCATGACAGGAAATCGACCTATTGTTGAATTTATGACGTTTAATTTTTCCTTGGTAGGAATTGATCAAATTATAAATAATGCAGCCAAAATCAGACAAATGTCTGGGGGACAGTTTAAATGTCCTATTGTTTTTAGAGGTCCAACAGGGTCTGCAGGTCAGTTAGGCGCTACCCATTCACAAGCGTTTGAAAACTGGTTTGCTAATTGTCCAGGTCTTAAAGTGATTGTGCCTTCTAATCCGTACGATGCAAAAGGATTGTTAAAAGCGGCTATCCGCGATGATGATCCTGTGATTTTTATGGAGAGTGAGCAAATGTATGGTGATAAAGGCGAAGTGCCAGAAGGAGAATATATTTTACCAATCGGAGTTGCTGAGATCAAACGTGAGGGAAGCGATGTTACGATTGTGTCTTTTGGAAAAATCATAAAAGAAGCTTATGCCGCTGCGGATGCATTGGCTAAAGAAGGAGTCTCATGCGAGGTAATTGACCTTAGAACCGTTCGTCCTTTAGATATCAATACGATTTTGGATTCTGTTAAAAAAACTAACCGTTTGGTAATTCTTGAAGAAGCATGGCCTTTTGGAAATGTATCGACAGAGATCACATATCAAGTTCAAGAAAAAGCATTTGATTTTTTAGATGCTCCAATTATAAAAATCAACACAGCCGATACTCCGGCCCCATATTCACCAGTATTATTACAAGAATGGTTGCCTAACAGCGAAGATGTTGTAAAGGCAGTAAAGAAAGTGCTATATAAATAAATTTTGAGCACCCTTTATTGGTTTGATTCTTGATTAAGTACAAAATATGAGATATTATTTATTGTCAATAGTATTGATGGTCTCAATACATATATCTGCACAAACGAAAGTTAGTGGTACAGTTTATGATCAAGACAATCAACCCGTTGCATTTGCAAACGTGCTTTTTAAGAATTCTTCAGAAGGAGTGATCTCCGATTTTGACGGGAACTTTGTATTAGAATCTGAAAACAACCACTCGACAATAGTGGTGTCTTTTGTAGGATTTGAAACCACCGAACTAAAACTCAAAACTAAATTTAGTAAAGGACTTAAGGTTGTTTTGCAAACTGGTTTTGAGTTGGATGAGGTTTTGATTGTTAAAAAACCTAATAAACGTTTAAAAAAGAAAGAAAACCCTGCCTACAAAATAATGAGAGGCATTTGGGCGCATAAAAAAAAGAACGGACTCAGTCTTGTTGAACAATACGAATACAAAAAATATGCTTCTACAGAAATTGGACTCAATAATATTGATCAGAATTTTTTAAAGACACTTCTGAGAGCAGATTATGACTCCGTAATTTCGATCATAAAACAAGACAAACGGAACAAAAAATTTTTTGTACCAGTCTTCATGGAAGAAATGATTCAGAATGTTTACGGAGATAATACTTTAAATAAAACACTTGAACTCACACAGGCAGAAAAACAAATTGGAATCCAACAAGATGGATTTGTTTTTGATCGTGTCAGTAATATTTTCAAAGACATAAATATTTATGATAATAATATAGAACTTCTAAACAGATCGTTTGTAAGCCCGTTGTCCACTGAAGGATTTGGCTCCTATGATTATGTTCTTCAAGACAGTATTGTATCAAACTCAAGAACTAAATATCGAATTTATTTTTTCCCGCGTAAAGAAGGCGATTTAGTATTTGAAGGAAATTTTGTAGTCACAGATAGTATTTTTGCGGTGAATTCCATCAGCATGCATGTGAACCCTAAGATCAATTTGAACCTCATCCGGAATTTGTATTTTGAAAAAAGTTTTTCAATTGAAAATGACAGCGTATTTCTACCTCAAAACAATGTATATGAAGCGGATATTACGTTGTTAACCAAAAATGATAAAGAAAAAGGGCTTTACGTAAAGCGTACAGAAATCTTTGAAAATTATGATTTCACAAAAAACAGACCTCCAGATTTTTACAACACTAAAGTTGTAAAATTCAGACAAGATCAATTTGAAAAAAGTGATGAATTTTGGGAGGAGAATTTGCCAAAAACCATTAATAATAGCGATTCAGAATCGGTACTTTCAAACCTGAGAGACAACAAGAAAATTAAAAATTTAACAGGCTTGATAAGAACTCTGTCAAGCGGCTATTTTAAAGTCTCCAATCACATTGAATTTGGATCTATTTGGAATACATTCGCGTTCAATGATGTTGAAGGGATTAAGCTATCAGCAGGTTTTAGATCGTTTAAAAGTTTAGACGATCGGTCTAGAGTCAAAGGAAAACTTGCTTATGGATTTAAGGATCAACAGTTCAAGTATTTTTTAGATACGAAGTATTTGTTAAGTTACAATCCAAGAATTTCGGTAGGACTAAGTTATTTGAACGATACCGATCAGTTAGGCTCCAAAATTATAGATAGTTATGGAAGTACATCGGGTAGGTTTGGAAGTTCGTCGCTTTTTAGTAGAGGAGATAATTATTTTTTATCGCGGATTAATGAAATATCCGCCAATATAAATGTGGAGGTCTATAGAAACTTTATAATTGGGATTAATTACTCCAACAACCAAATTAAATCTGCAGCACCAGATCAATTTTCAATCAATTATTTTGATGAAGCAGATCAAAAAGTGAAATCGAGTTTAGTGGATAATAGTGCAGAACTTTATCTGTCGTTTACTCCAAAACGCAATATTTTTGGATATGGGGTTGAAAGAAAGTTTGGATTAAACATTTTTCCAACCTTCTTATTAAGTTTTCAAAAAAGTTTCAAAATTGGTAATGGAAACATGGACTATTCAAAGCTTTTATTTTCCTATAACCAACCTATAAAACTTGGAAAGTTTGGCGTTCTTGATAATACGATTGCTGCAGGAAAAATATTTGGGGATGCACCGCTTTCAGTCTTGAGTCCCGTACCAGCCAATCAAACCTACTCCCTTGTAGCCAATACGTTTTCGCTCTTAAATTATTACGATTTTGTTGTCGATCAATTTCTGGTAGGACATTTTGAGCATCATTTTAATGGTTTTATTTTAAATAGAATCCCCTTAATTCAAAAACTCAAGCTACGAAGTGTGATGACCTTTAGAGGAGTTATTGGAAATATTTCAGACAGAAATATAAGCATCAACCGTTCCTCTATTATTTATAATACGCCTTCAGAAATGTACTATGAATACGGATTTGGAATTGAAAACATAGGTTTTGGAAACCTAAGAATATTTCGAATCGACTGTGTATGGCGCTCTGAATTTGAAAACCTAAATAGTTCCACTCCAAATTTTGGGCTTCGATTAAAAGTATCACCTAACTTTTAAGAAGAAACACAATCAACATGATTTGTTTTTTATTAGCTTCACAATAAGTTATAATTAACCATATATAATAATGTTAAATTAGGTTTTTTAGTTCCTTATCATTTTACTACATTTACGCCCGTAAAAAATAAACAAAATTACACTATGGAATCAATGATGATTTGGATGCCTATTGCAATGGCACTATTAGGATTAGCATACATGTTAGTTAAAAAATCTTGGGTAATGAAGCAAGATGCAGGTGATGGTAACATGAAAGAAATATCGGATTACATCTATGAGGGTGCTTTGGCATTTTTAAATGCCGAGTACAGGTTATTAGCGATTTTTGTAATAGTTGTAAGTGTATTACTTGCAATTGTTTCTTTTGTTGTGCCTACAACACACTGGTTAATTGTTGTAGCTTTTATTTTTGGAGCAGTATTTTCAGCTTTTGCAGGAAATATAGGTATGAAAATCGCAACAAAAACAAATGTTAGAACGACACAAGCAGCAAAAACGAGTTTACCAAATGCTCTAAAGGTTTCATTTGGTGGCGGAACTGTGATGGGACTTGGTGTTGCTGGTTTAGCCGTTTTAGGTCTAACAGCGTTTTTCTTAATCTTCTTCCACTACTTTATGGGAGGTGTTTGGACAAATACAAATGACATGACTGTTGTATTAGAAACACTCGCTGGGTTCTCTTTAGGCGCAGAATCTATTGCATTGTTTGCACGTGTTGGTGGAGGGATTTACACCAAAGCAGCAGATGTTGGAGCCGATTTAGTTGGTAAGGTTGAAGCAGGAATTCCTGAAGACGATCCTCGTAACCCAGCAACGATTGCAGATAATGTAGGGGATAACGTAGGTGACGTAGCAGGAATGGGAGCTGATTTATTTGGATCGTATGTTGCAACCGTCTTAGCAGCAATGGTATTAGGGAACTATATTATTAAAGATATGGGAGGAAGCGTTGCAGGATTTGATGGTATTGGGCCTGTTTTATTACCAGTTGCAATTGCTGGTGTTGGAATTATCATCTCGATAATTGGAACCATGTTAGTTAAAATTAAAAATAACGATGCTAAAGAAGCACAAGTTATGGGTGCATTGAACGTCGGAAATTGGACGTCAATTGTATTAGTAGCTGTAGCCTGTTTTGGACTAATTTCTTATATACTACCTAGCGAAATATCTATGGTATTTTTTGGAGAGAATGGTGGAGATCCAATTACCATTTCTTCTATTCGTGTATTTTATGCCACATTGGTTGGACTGTTTGTTGGTGGAGTTATTTCTGCAGTAACAGAATACTACACAGGACTAGGCAAGAAGCCAATTTTAGAAATTGTACAAAAATCTAGTACAGGAGCTGGAACCAACATTATTGCAGGTTTAGCAACAGGAATGATTTCTACTTTCTCCTCTGTATTATTATTTGCAGCGGCAATATGGGCCTCTTATGCTTTAGCTGGATTTTATGGAGTAGCAATGGCAGCTTCTGCAATGATGGCAACCACTGCTATGCAATTAGCTATTGACGCTTTTGGACCTATCGCAGATAATGCGGGTGGAATTGCAGAAATGAGTGAACAAGACCCAATCGTAAGAGAACGTACAGATATTTTAGATTCAGTAGGAAATACAACAGCAGCAACAGGAAAAGGATTTGCTATTGCTTCTGCGGCCTTAACATCTTTAGCTCTATTTGCAGCCTATGTAACTTTTACAGGAATTGAAGGCATTAATATTTTTAAAGCACCTGTATTAGCAATGTTATTTGTTGGTGGAATGGTACCCGTAGTATTTTCTGCACTTGCCATGAATGCGGTTGGAAAAGCTGCTATGGAAATGGTGTACGAAGTTCGTCGTCAGTTTAAAGATATTCCTGGAATTATGGAAGGCACTGGAAAACCAGAATATGATAAGTGTGTAGCAATTTCTACTAAAGCCTCTTTAAAAGAAATGATGTTACCAGGATTATTAACCATCGGATTTCCATTAATCATAGCATTTGTACCAATGTTATTTGGCATGGATAATAAAGCCATCGCTGAAATGCTTGGAGGGTATATGGCTGGAGTTACCGTAAGCGGTGTACTTTGGGCAATTTTCCAAAATAATGCAGGAGGCGCATGGGACAATGCAAAAAAATCTTTTGAAGCAGGTGTTGAAATCAATGGCGTAATGACATACAAAGGGTCAGAAGCTCACAAGGCAGCCGTTACAGGTGATACTGTTGGAGACCCATTTAAAGATACTTCTGGACCTTCTATGAACATCCTCATTAAATTAACCTGTCTTATTGGATTGGTAATTGCACCCATCTTAGGAGGACACTCTTTTGAAGCAAAGCAGCCACAAGACGTGAATTTTGAAGTTATCTATAATTCAGAAGATTCAGCAAAAGCATCCATTACTTATAGTAAAGTGGTGAATGACTCTGTAGTTGTTATGGAAAAATCATTTAAAGGGACACAACAAGAAGTTGAAGATGCAGTCGATGCATTTTTAAACGAAAATAGTATAAAATAGTACATCACATCAAGTCAAAAAAAATCCCGCAAAAAGCGGGATTTTTTATATTTATACAGTACTATTTTTTAAAACAAACCGTTTATTTGAGCATCAATTTTGTTAATGATAAAACCAAGATCTTCTTCGTTTTCAACAAAATCTAAATTATCAACATCTATAATCAATAACTTTCCTTTCGTATAGCCATGAATCCAGGCTTCGTAGCGCTCGTTTAAACGACTAAGGTAATCGATGCTTATAGAATTCTCATAGTCGCGACCACGCTTATGAATTTGAGATACAAGGTTTGGAATAGAACTTCTCAAATAAATAATAAGGTCTGGGCTTTGTACCAACGACTCCATAAGTCCAAAAAGCGACGCGTAATTTTCAAAATCGCGATTGGTCATCAAGCCCATGGCGTGTAAGTTAGGTGCAAAAATATTAGCATCTTCATAGATCGTACGGTCCTGAATAATATTTTTTCCACTTTCGCGAATTTGTAACACCTGACGAAATCTACTATTTAAAAAATACACTTGAAGATTAAAACTCCAACGTTCCATCTGGTTATAAAAATCATCTAAATAGGGGTTGTCCACAACATCTTCTAGTTGGGCTTCCCATTTGTAGTGTTTCGCGAGTAATTGGGATAAGGTGGTTTTACCTGCCCCAATATTTCCAGCAATAGCAACATGCATAATATCAATTGTTTATTAGTTGGTAGTGATGAAGAAATTCTTCGTCATAAATATACAAGGTTTGGTTGGTTACAAAAAACTGTTTAACTAAAATTTTAGATAGGTTAAACATTAAAAACTGATTACTGTTTTTTAGTTTATAGTAAATAGTATTATTTTTTTTAAAAAATAAGATGCCATTCCAAAGTTTTATTTCTGTAAATCCTTCATGTGGGAGTTTGGAAATTAAACTCCCCGTATAATTATAACACTGCACTTCGTTTTCTGTTAATACCCAACAATAGTTATAATCACTGTCTAAACCAAGAATTTCATTTTGAAACGGTGCTGTTTTAATTCGTGTCTTAGAAGTGTTATAATCGAACAATTCTAACACCAAACGATTAGAATCAAATAACCAAAAGGTAGTATCATTCCCATACGATATGTGCGACAACGTTCGCAAAGGACTTAAGAGGTTAAAGTCAACAGTAATCAAATCTGCTAAGCGGTTATCCAAGAGGGTAACGCTATTAAAATCTTTATAAAACAAGGCAAGTTTGAGTGCATTAAATACAGAAACTTTATGAATATCTCCTTTGCTTAAATCGCTATAATTTTGAATTCCTTGGTTGTTTTTTTTAAAAAGGGCATTTGATTTTAGGAAATAAATAGATTCAAAAGAATCAACACCAACAAAACGATCCCATTCAAAAGGAGTTGACTTAACAAGGTTAGCTGTCAGGGACGTTTGACTAAATCCCAAACAGTTAACAAACAATATTAAATAGAGTGCGTGTTTCATATGCGCTTTAAAAGTACAATTTTTCATTATTTATTTGTAACATTTTACGATTAAACTCGTCTAAATTACTATTAACACTATTTTTTTTAATTATGCTCACAAACATCAAAGTCTTAATCCTATTTTTAGTAAGTTCAATTACAATTTCCGCTCAAGAATTTCAAGGAATAGCCACTTACAAAACCCAACGCAAGTTAGACATCAAAATAGACAGCACACAAGTAGGAGGTATGCATGATGAGATTATGGCAATGCTGAAAAAACAATTTGAGAAAACGTATCTTTTAACGTTCAACAAAGAAGAGTCCACCTATAAAGAAGATGAGTCTTTGACACCGCCCTCTGCAGGAGGCTCTATGGTATTCATTTCTAATATGGACGGCTCTGGGGAATTGTATAAAAACATAAAGAGACAAGGTTATGTCAAACAAAGTGATTTGTTTGGAAAAGTATTTTTGATTCAAGATTCTTTAAAAACATATTCATGGAAACTACACGGAGATACTAAAAATATTGGCACCTATACCTGTTTTAAAGCAACACTAGAACGCGAAGTAAATTCAGATGAGGACGGTTCAAAAGAAATGCAAACAGTGACGGCATGGTACACACCACAAATTCCTGTTAGTAATGGCCCCGAAGAATTTCAAGGATTACCAGGATTAATTTTAGAAATAAGTTACGATTCTCAAACCATTTTATGCAGTAAGATTTCATTAAATCCCAAAAAACAAATTGTCATTAAGCAACCTACAAGCGGAAAAATTGTAACGCAAGCGGAGTTTGATGCCATTATGCTCAAAAAAATAAAAGAAATGGAATCTCAATACAAACGCAAAGATGATGGAGATCACAGTTTTACGATCGAAATTGGGAATTAGATTTATGAGTACTTTAACGATATATTGCTAAACAATAAGTTACTTTCGTGAAACAAAATAAAACATCAAACTAATATTCTAGCTATGCTATTAAATCGCAAATCCGTTCAGCTTGGGTTTCTATTATTGTTTTCAATAATAAGCTCTGCCCAAAATTTTCAAGGCAAAGCCTATTATTTTTCCAAAACATCTGTTGATATGGATGGATGGGGAGGTCGTCAAATGAGTGAAGATCAAAAAAAACAAATAGCAGATCGTATGCGAAGCATGCTTGAAAAAACCTATATTTTAAATTTTGATCGAGAAGCTTCTACCTACAAAGAAGAAGTGGCCTTAGAAGCACCTGGTGGACCACGTGGATTTGGTAGTTGGGGCAGTAGTTTTTCAGCTGGATTGCAATATAAAAATATTAAGACTCAACAATTTTTGCAAGATCAAGAATTTTTTGGAAAACAATTTTTAATATCGGACTCATTGGCGAAACTCGATTGGAAGTTAGGAACCGAAACCAAACAAATCGGTCAGTATCTTTGTATGAAAGCGACGGCTACAAAACCAATCGATGAATTTGACTGGCGTAGCATGCGAAGAAAACCAAAGTCTAAAGAAACCAAAGAAGGGGAGATCAAAAAAGATTCTACAGCAACCACAATTACAGAGGATATCGAAATTCCAAAAGAAACGGAAGTGACTGCTTGGTACACGCCTCAGATTCCTGTGAGTCAAGGCCCTGGAGACTTTTGGGGACTTCCGGGATTAATATTGGAAGTAAACACAGATAAGACGACTATTTTGTGTTCAAAAATTATAATGAACCCTCAAGAGAAAGTACAAATCAAAGCCCCAGAAAAGGGTACTGTGGTTTCGCGTAAAGAATACAATGAAACGGTCAAGAAAAAAATGGAAGAAATGCGCTCTATGTACGGAGGTCGTAGAAACAATCGCCGAAATTAAACAGATCCAAATTAACCAATTAGTTCATGAAAAATTTTATCATACTTATAACCCTGTCAATTAGCATTGCTGGGTTTTCTCAGGTCAAACTAGAAGGCGTCATTAAAGATAGTTTAGGAAATCCCCTAGAGCTTGCAAATGTGATCGCGATTAATAAAGCTACCAAATCCTTAGATTCTTATGGCATTACTAATGATAAAGGCCAGTTTCGTTTGGATCTAAAAAAGAACACCACCTATACCATCCAAGCCAGTTATATTGGAATGAAATCCTTAAATGAAGTTTTAGAAACTAGCGAAGAAAACATAAATCAAGACTTTACGCTTTTTGCAGACAATTCATTGGATGAAGTAGAATTGGTGTATGAAATGCCAGTTACCATTAGTGGAGACACTCTAGTGTATAATGCCGATTCTTTTAATACCGGCACCGAAAGAAAATTAGAAGATGTATTGAAAAACCTTCCTGGGGTTGAAATCAATGACGATGGTCAAGTCGAGGTCGAAGGTAAGGTTGTAAATAAATTAATGGTTGAAGGCAAAGATTTCTTTGATGGCGATACCAAATTAGCTACTAAAAATATTCCCTCTAGTGCTGTGGATAAAGTCCAGGTATTAAAAAACTATTCCGAAGTGAGTCAATTGGGAGGCGTTACCAACAACCAAGATAATATTGCTATAAACATTAAACTAAAAGAGGGGAAGAAAAATTTTTGGTTCGGAAATATCACTGCGGGAGCAGGGGATTCTGAGGCGAATTCGTTGTATTTAGTCCAACCCAAATTGTTCTATTACAGTCCTGAATACAGTGTAAATTTTATTGGAGACATTAATAATATAGGAGAAGTTGCTTTCTCGCGTCGCGATTATTTCAATTTTTCGGGCGGCTTTCGATCTCCTAGTCGAAGCAGCGGAACCAATTTGAGTTTAGGAAATAATGACATCGGATTTTTATTACTCCAAAACAATCGTGCTAAGGATATTCATACAAAGTTTGGTGCCGCCAATTTTAGTTGGTCCCCAAAAAAGACCTTGGATATCGGTGGATTCGCAATTTTTTCTAACAGTAAAAATGAACTGCAAGAAAACCGAAGTGTTCAGTACACAGACGCACCTGCTGGGCTAGCTGATGAAGACACACAAAGTAATACTTCGCAAAATAATGATTTGGGGATGCTGAAGCTGACTACAAAATATCAGCCAAACGCCAACAACCAACTCGAGTATGAAGCCTTAGGAAACTTATCAAAAAGCACACAAGATCAACGTTTCAACTCGTCTTTAAATGGTGCTATAGACCAGTTAGAAACGACGAATCCATTCAGCTTTAATCAGAGTTTAAACTATTATTACACCTTGAACGAAACCAATATTTTTGCATTTGAAGCCCAACATCTTATAAAAGACGAAGACCCGTTTTACAATGCGATCCTAGAAGATAAAGCCAACTACGAAGGTACTGCGAATAGCCTTGGTTTAGATGGGGCACAATTGGATTATAACTTGGGTCAAGAAAAACGCGTTCAATCCAACCAAGTCGATGCAAAATTGGATTATTGGAATATTTTAAATAAAAAAAGCAACATCAACCTCACGCTTGGAACCATTTTGAGTCATCAACAATTTGACTCTCATATTTTTCAGTTTTTAGATAATCAAACAGAAGTGAGACCGACTCCTATCATTGCAAACGGGGTGGCAACTAACGACATTGCCTACAACTTTTCCGATGTGTATTTAGGATTTCATTACCGTTTAAAATCAGGAAAATTCACCTTTACGCCCGGCGTTTCTGCACATACGTATGCGATTTCCAACCGACAAACAGGCGTAAAAACTACGGATAACTTTTTTAGATTTTTACCCGATATGAATGTGATTTTTCAAATCAAAAAGAGTGAAACTTTGAATTTGAATTACCGCATGCAAACACAATTTACAGATGTATCCCAATTTGCGAGTGGCTTGGTACTTAACAACTACAACTCTTTATTTTCAGGCTCTCCAGACTTGCAAAGTGCACTTTCACACAATTTGAATTTATCTTATTATAGTTTTAATATGTTTAACTATACCAACGTTTTTGCAAATATCAATTACAATAAAAGCATTGACAATGTCCGAAAGGTATCTCAGTTTGTACCTGGAAGTGTCATTCGTGTATCCACCCCCTTTAATTCTAATTTTGCCGATGAAAGCCTCTCCGCTAATGGACGTTTTCAGCGAACTTTTGGAAAGTTACGAGCCTCGGTGAGAGCAAATTTGAATTACTCCAAATTCAATCAATTTGTACAAGATCGACCTTCTGTGAACGAGAGTTTTTCGCAAACTTACAGAGCGCAATTCCGTACAAATTTTAGAACAGCACCCAATGTCGATTTGAGTTACAGATACTCTATTCAGGATAATAATTTAGGACCAAACAGCACTAAGTTTTTTACAAAAAGCCCTTCAATCGAAGTGGATGCCTTGATTTTAAAATCATTTACGTTTAAAACCGATTATTCGTACAACGATTTTAGCGACGAAGACCGCACCATTAATACGTATGAATTTTGGAATGCATCCTTATCCTACAGAAAAGATGAAGACTCTAAATTTGAATATGAAATTAAAGCAACGAATCTGTTGGATACCCGCTCACAAAATCAGAGTAGTGCTTCAAACATTGCGGTAAGTGCAACCGAATATTTTATTCAACCCCGTTATGTGACCTTTCGGGTGCGATACGAATTGTAGCAATATTGGATATAAACCCAAAAACCCGACTGTATGTCGGGTTTTTTTATACGCTAACTAACTTAAATAAATTGTGTTATAACGGTATTTTACACAATAGATTTAGTGTATTAAATTAAAAGTTTTACAGACCTATTGTCTGACTAGTTTGAACGACCAGTGTCCTCCAGCTGCAATTTCAATATCTATATCTAAAGTGTTTCCATCTTCTGAAAGTGTTGCTATGTAAGTAATTGAACCTGGTGCATCCGCAGGGTTTGTTAATTCTGCGCCGTTGATAACTTTAGCTAATCCTAAGTAAGCACCTACACCGTTTAGTGTAATGGCTCCTGCTGCTTCATCGTAGGTATAAGTCGCTGATGCTGTTCCGTCATGTGGAGCTACTGGCGAACTACAATCTGCTACACTTATTCCTTGCCATGTTTCAATCCATGTATCTGTTCCAAGAACATTTGAGAAGGATCCGTCATCTCCAAAAATATACTCATCGTCAAAAAAACAGGCTCTTAAAGTAACATCCTCAATTGTGTTTGAAAACCAAGATATGTCGTTCAATGCTGGGCCAACTCCAAATGCTCCTGCTTCTGGAGCTATTTTCCAAGTTCCAATCAGTGGAGAAGTTTTCCATTTTAAAATTTGAATTTCTGATTGTAATTCTGCGATGAGTTGGTCAACATAACCTTTATTGACAGCATCCATTTCGGTTGTTGGAGTATTAACCAAAACCACATCAGAAGTCACAATACCCTCAGTTACGACCACATCCCCTACAAAATAACCCGCATAATTATCATCACCACCAGACGCTGAGGCATGAATTCCGTAATTAACTCCTACAGTACCAACTGCTTTTGCATGGAGTCCGTAGTTAAGTTGTGCATTGCTCGCTTCAGAATAAACTCCGTAGTTATATCCGTTTACAGTCTCAGCACTAGCTCTTGCACTAACACCATAATTAAATCCACTTGTACTGTTTGCAGCATCTGCATAACCCCCTAAGGCAATATTAAAAACTTCTGAGCCACCAACAAAGCCAGTAACACCATAATTGTATCCTGTTTCTGTTGGGTCTGTTGCATATCCCATAACTCCTCTGTTGTCATTACCGTCAACAGCATTTCTAGCGATTCCCCAAACAGCATAATTTCGTCCTGTTTCACCTTCTGAAATTCCTTGTACACCCACATTATTTGATTGTGAGTTTGTTGCATAGCCTCTTAATCCATAGTTTAAAAATTGATTATCGCCTGTAGAGGCTCCACTTACAGCAATATTTCTTCCATTGGTTCCCTCAATTGAACTTGAGATTCCAGTGTAGGTAGTATCAGCAGTATCACCTCCAGTAGTAGAAAGTTCAATACCAGATAGATTTTCTTCACTCACAACCAAGTTAGCAGTAGCGCCAGTATCTAATACGCCTTGAAGATCGGAGGCCTCAGCACCCGAATTTTCTGCATACAATGCAAACGGAACACTAAGCAGTTGGGTGGTTCCCATGGCGAGATAACCAGCACCAATGTTGAGCTCGATCCCTAAAAAATAACTTCCAAGTGACCAGTCAATCTGCGTAAATTCTCCAGTTTCTGGAGTGCCTTCTCCAATAATTAGGGTGATTTGACCCAAGTCATCGGAAGAAACAAGATGAGTTTCTGAATAAACGGCTTGGCTTGTAGACGATCCTTGTTGGATATTAAACCTAAAATTGACATTTTGATTTACAATAAGTTCTCCACTTGAATCTCTAACCGTGGCTTGATAGTTAAACCCTTGAGGCGTTTGTGAGTGTAAATTAAGTGTACTTGACAAGATTAGCACGAATGCTATAACTAATTTTTTCATTGTTTTATAATTTTATAAGTGTTAGTTTGGTTATTTTCTAGGGTTGTGATTGCAATCAAATAAATACCCGAATCGTAAGATTGCATCGAAAAGGCCTGACCTATTTGATGTGTGCCTGAAAACAAGAGTTTTCCATTAATTGTTGAGATGTTGAGTTTAAATTGTGTTGCTGTAGGATGCGAAACAAATAAGGCTTCAGCTACTGGGTTGGGGTACACTTTTAGATCCAAGTGAAGTTCTGGGCTATTTACACTTAAAACCTCTAAATCTAAGGAAGGATAATATCCATTACCAAGCTGAACAGACCCGTCGTCCGAAGTCATAGCTCCTACGATAACTTCGCCAGTAGTAAAGCTTAATTTATTGGTTCCATTGTCAGCGTTGCTACCTCCTGGACCAATTACCTGTTTTGAAATTGTTTGAGCAGATGCACCCAAACTCAACATCATAAACAATAGCAGTAAATGTTTCATATGAAATTAATTGGTTAATAATTTAAGCTCAAATTTATGTAATATATATGCTATATTTGGCTCATATTTGATCCATAATTTAAATTATTTACAAAATGATTGATGTTTTGAAAAATAGAGTTGAAAAAAAAATTGGAGGCACTATTAAAACTCGAGGCGATTGTGAATTGCTTTCAAATGCGATTACAGAAACGCTAGATATAGACATTAGTTATAACACCCTCAGACGGATGTATGGTTTAGTTCCTTACACCAAACCCAACACCAAAACTTTAAACACTCTATCGCAGTTTGTTGGGTATAAAAATTATGCTGATTTTTCTCAAAATCAAGAAGATAAAGAAAAGATTGATTTATCTCGGCTTATTTATAAAGCTGTATATGTCAACAACCAACAAGCTGTTTTAGAGCTGATTAAAAAAACTAAAAATAGCAATGAAAATTTTATTAGTTTTATTGTTAAACTCACCAGGGAACTAATTCACAACAAAAATTATCGTTTATTAGATGAGATATTTAAACTAAAGGCCTTAAATTTCTTTAACTTTCCGTATTCAGATGCCTTATACTTGGGAAATTCTGTAGGTCTTTTGCTTCGACAAAAACCTAAGATTCCTGATTTACTATTAAAAAACACAAATTTTGTTAGGTGCATTTATTTAACCTTTGTAGATTATTCCTTTTTGAATGGGTATTATGGGGAGTGGACTAAAGTTATTGTAAATACAAAGCCAAAATTAGAAGTTAAGATATTCTCATCTTTATTGCTTGAGTTTAGAAACTTTTTAAATCAGAAGTCTGTAAAAGAAATCAAACTGAATTTATCGACTGTCTCTAAACTACACCCTATTTTGTCAAGTCGTTTAGTGAGCAATAAATTTTTGATTTCTGCCCCTGTTAATACCATAAAGGTTTTAGATGATTATTTCAAAATTCACACGCAAAAATCAACTAGAATTGACCATTGTTATGAATTGTTTACAACAGCCATTTTGACAAAGAATCTTACCCTTATGGAATATTTAATTAAAGAAATAAATTTAAACAATAAGGCAGAGAATTATTATCAAAAATACCATCTAAATTCGTTTTACTTGATGAATTTATTTTATTTTAAACTCACTAAAAACAATAAAATGCAAAAGAAATATAACGGTCTTTTTAGTGTTGATGCTTGTGTGGACAGCTATGAGGACTTCATTATTATACTACATCAAATCTATTTATTTGGAGCTGCAAAAACCCATAACAATAAAGAGGTCTCAAAAAAGAAATACACCCAATTAAGTGCCCAATTAAATTTCGCCTTATTTTCTGAAGATTTTTTGCAAGAATATTTTGATTAAATCTCAAAAGCAGTTTTGATTGCATCTACATAGTCCAGTTTTTCCCATGTAAATAGCTCAACATCTAAAGTTAGGCTTTCGCCATTGGGTTGATGAAATATTTTTGAAACGGTTTTAGGTTCACGACCCATATGTCCGTATGCAGCTGTTTCGCTGTAAATAGGACTGCGCAGTTTTAAACGTTTTTCTATGGCTGCAGGACGTAAATCAAATAATGTTGCAATTTTATCAGCAATTTCACCATCAGTTAAATTAAAAGGACTTGTGCCATAAGTATCCACAAAAACACCCATAGGTTCAGCAACACCAATGGCATAACTTACCTGCACAAGTGCTTCTGAACAAAGTCCGGCGGCTACCATATTTTTGGCAATATGACGTGTTGCATATGCTGCACTACGGTCTACCTTACTTGGGTCTTTTCCAGAAAATGCACCTCCACCATGTGCCCCTTTTCCACCATATGTATCTACAATAATTTTTCGTCCCTTAAGGCCCGTATCTCCGTGAGGTCCTCCAATCACAAACTTCCCTGTTGGGTTGATATGATATTTGATTTCATCGTTAAACAAATCCTGAATATGTGTTGGCAGTTGTGCAACCACTCTTGGAATTAATTTAGTTTTTAAGTCCTCTCGGATTTTTGCCAACATAGTAG
>JAURPF010000018.1 GCA_030835325.1 Flavobacteriaceae bacterium
CAATTTCATTTTCATTCAGCGCTTCCATAATATTCCATTTTCTGGCAATCAGTTGAGCGACTTCGGGACTCTGATTTTCAATAATGACTTCATAACTGAATGCATAATGAATACAATCATCTTTGTAGAAAGTTCCTTCAAATTCAGTTTCAATAGAAATTTTTATGCCTTTGGTAATTTGTTCGATCATAGTGTATAAAAATAGTAAATTTAGTCAAACTAAAAAAGTATTTTATCAAAAGCTGTATTGTTCTTTCGGTTTGATTAAAACAGGAATAAAATTAATTGTAAAAATGGGTTAATTTCCTATTTGTACAGAGCTTCCTTCTCCAAAGCCTACGATACGATCATAACGCGTACCCAAATCTCTGTAGTAAACGAGTACTTTGTAATTATTTTCAGTTTCATAAAAATCTCCACTAATCACTCCTTCTTCTAAGTCCCCATCAGAATTTACAAGTACATATTTATAGTTATAAAACCCTTGTTTGAGTTTTATGTCTTTTTCATAAAATCCACTTTTTGGGTTAAAAACCATTTTATTGGAAGCGTTTAAGGCATAATTATTAAAAGCTCCATAGACATAAATGGATTCATTTGATAGTTCTGGATTCTGTAACGAAAAATGGACTACTGTATAATCGGCTTCTATTGAAGGATTGTCTCGATCCAAAATTGTAATTTGAAAATTTCCATTGATATCAGGATTGTACGTATAGCTTCTATTGTAGCGATTGATATCTGTGTATAGATAACTGTGATACAAGTCTTCCAAATCCGTAAACTGTACGCCTAAGTTAGTCCCCCTTACATCTTTAGTCTCGAAATATAAATATTCATTTCCACCCCAAAAAGAAGATTCAGTAGTGTAGCGGTAAATTAATTCATTTCCCAAAATATATTGAGGCTTTAACCCTGAAATAGCTGTTTTTAAGTTGTTGTTTTGAAGTATAACGGTATTGACGGTTTGTTTTGGGTTGTTAAAATTAAAGTTAGTTGTATTAATTGTAAAATCCACCGATTGTTTTGTGTTAACGTGTCTTACATCTCGTGAGCGTTTGAGTTGTACGCCAACATTCACTAGATTTTCATAAACCATAAACTTGCGACTAAAGACAATTTCGTCATAATCATCATAGATTTTAAGTAAATAATTTCCGGTTACTTTGAGTCCTGTTTGTTGGTTGGGAATTTGGAGTCGGTAATTAGAGTAAATCTGATAGGTATTGAAAGAGTTTTCATAATTGACAATCCTTACATTATCCAGTCCACTAAGATATTCAGATTTCATTAGATTGGATTTGGTCCAATCAAAATTATAATGTTCAATGACATAATAATAGTCCTCTTCATCTGGGCTAAGGACGTCAAATTCTAAATACAAGCGTTCGTTTAGAGTTAAAATTGGCAACTCAGATTGATTGGTATTACTTCTAAAGTTAATTGTTTTAATGAGGTCATTGGGTTCAATTTCTTCTATTTGAGAAAAACCAACAGTTGATATCAGTAAAATAAATGAAATATAGAGATGTTTGAGCATGTAAATATTTATAATAGAGTAAGTAAATATAAGCAAATTTTATACCCAAAATAAATTGCAGACGTTTTTTAAAAAATGTCGATAAATATTATGGAAACTGTACTTTTAATTTGTAATTTTGCAGCGTTTTTTAGATAATAATTCAACAAAAAATACCTATGTCAAACGACATCCGAATTAAAAAAGGGTTAGATATTAAGTTAGTTGGGGAGGCAGCTTTAACAAAAAGTGATGCCATCAAAAGTAACTTCTACAGCATCCAACCTGCAGATTTTCACGGACTCACACCTAAATTATTAGTAAAAGCGGGCGCTAAAGTCCAAGCAGGTGAGCCAATTTTTTATGACAAATCCAACGAATCTATTCAATTTGTTTCTCCTGTTTCTGGTGAAGTTGTTGAAATAACACGTGGAGAGAAACGTCGTATATTAGAAGTCAAAATTCAAGCTGATAAAACTCAAACATTTTTGGATCACCATAAACTTGAAGTTCAAAGTGCGAAAGCGGAAGAAATTAAAGCCAAATTACTAGCTTCGGGATGTTGGCCATTTATCATGCAACGCCCTTATGACGTCATTGCAAATCCAGAGAGTACTCCAAAAGGAATTTTTGTTTCAGCCTATGCTTCTGCACCACTTGCAGCAGACTATGATTTTGTGCTTACCAACAAAAGTGCCGAATTACAAGCTGCGGTGACAGCACTTTCAAAATTAACTACGGGCGCTGTAAATGTGAGTGTTTCCAAAGATTCACATTCTCTTTTTTCCAATTTGGAAGATGTTGTGATTCACAAAGTTTCAGGGCCTCATCCTTCTGGAAATGTTGGTACACTGATCAATAAAATTGACCCTATTAACAAAGGTGAAGTTGTTTGGACAGTGACCCCTCAAGATTTAGTTATTATTGGAGAGTTGCTTTTGACAGGTAAATTCAATGCCGAACGTATTGTAGCACTCGCTGGATCGGGAATTAAAGAGCCTCGCTATTTAGTTACTAAAATTGGAAGTGAAATCGCTACAATGGTTTATGATCGTGGAATCGAAAAAGATGCACATGTTCGAATTATTTCAGGAAATGTGTTGAGTGGAAAAGAAATTAAACCAGACGGCTATTTAGGGTATTACTCTAACGTTGTGACTGTCATTCCCGAAGGAGACGATTATGAGTTTTTTGGATGGAACAAACCTGTTTTTGACAAAGTATCTACATCTAGAGCTTTGACGTTTTCATGGTTGACTCCAAATAAAAAATTTGACTTAAATACCAACACTAATGGAGAACATAGAGCTTTTGTAATTACAGGCTCCTATGAAGAAGTATTTCCGTTAGATATTTTTCCAATGCAAGTCTTAAAGGCGTGTATGTATCAAGATCTTGATGAAATGGAAGCACTTGGAATGTATGAAGTCGCTCCAGAAGATTTTGCCTTGACTGAATTTGTGTGTGTTTCCAAACAGCCACATCAAAAAATTATTAGAGAAGGATTGGACTTAATGCTTAAAGAAATAGGATAAAAATGAGTTTAAAAAGTAAATTACACACTATTAAAGAAAAGTATAGAGGTACAAAAATGGCTCCAGCCTTTAATGCCTTACATACCTTTTTATATTTACCAAACGAAACTACCCACAACGGTACACATATCAAAGCTGCCGACGATTTAAAGCGCACCATGAATACCGTTATTATGGCCATGGTTCCATGTTTGATTTTTGGAATGTTTAATGCTGGTTACCAACATCACTTGGCACTGGGAACAATTGAATCTGCTCAAGGGTTTTTAGGAGCCTCATTTTGGACATGGGACAACTTAGTCATTGGACTGTGGAAAGTATTGCCTTTAGTTGTTGTCTCTTATGGAGTTGGCTTGGCAATTGAATTTCTTTTTGCTGTTATTAAAGGACATGAAGTCGAAGAAGGCTATCTTGTCACAGGGATGTTAGTACCACTTATTGTTCCAATAGACTTACCGCTTTGGATGCTTGCAGTTGCTGTGGCTTTTGGGGTGGTAATTGGTAAAGAAGTTTTTGGAGGTACAGGAATGAATATCCTAAATCCAGCACTGACCATACGTGCATTTTTATTCTTTGCCTATCCAACATGGATGAGTGGTGATAAAGTATGGGTACACGGAGCGGTTGAACGAGCTGGAACAGCAGATGCCATTTCAGGAGAAACCATCTTAGGAAGTTATGCTCAAAACAATTCCGTAGTATATGACTATTGGGATATGTTCTGGGGAATAATTCCAGGTTCAGTTGGAGAAACCTCAAAATTATTGATTCTTTTTGGGGCACTCTTTTTGATATTTACAAAAATTGGAAGCTGGAGAATTATCTTAAGCACAATTATTGGAGCGCTTACTATGGGACTCTTTTTTAATGCCGTTGTAGATGCCGGTTGGATTTCAAGCTCAAGCAAGTTTTTTGGATTGATGAGCGTTCCATTCTGGCAACATCTAATCATAGGAAGTATCTTATTTGGAGCCGTATTTATGGCCACCGATCCTGTAACCGCTGCTCAAACCAATAAAGGAAAATGGATTTATGGATTTTTGATAGGATTCATTTCCATTATGATTCGTGTGTTCAATCCCGCCTACCCAGAAGGGGTCTTTTTAGCCATTCTTCTCATGAATGTGTTTGCTCCAACCATCGACCATTATGTGGTTCAGGGGAATGTCAAAAAACGAATGAAACGTCTTAAAGTTAAAACTGCATAATTATGAGTACCAATACAGATACAAATAAATATACGATCTTATTTGCCATTGCAATGGTAGTTGTTGTAGGATCCTTATTAGCCTTTACAGCCTCTTCATTGAAACCCAATATTAAAGAGAATGAGCGTATGGAAAAACAACAAAACATTCTGTATGCAATGGGAATCAATGAAAATGGAGCTACGGATATTAAATTTGTTGGAACCGATAAAGTTGCAGGCGAATTTTCAAAATATATCTCAAAACAATTATTGATTAATGCGGATGGAAGTTCTGAAGAAAATACGGAAGCTTACCTTATTGATGTCAAAAAAGAACAAGCAAAAGCCAAAAATGGCGGAACTCGATTACTTCCTTTATTTGTAGGTGAAAAAGAAGGGAAGTCATTTTACATTGTACCAATTCGAGGAAAAGGTCTTTGGGATGCTATTTGGGGATATGTGG
The DNA here is from genome assembly GCA_030835325.1 of Flavobacteriaceae bacterium. Taxonomy (GTDB): domain Bacteria; phylum Bacteroidota; class Bacteroidia; order Flavobacteriales; family Flavobacteriaceae; genus Hel1-33-131. The sequence goes on from JAURPF010000018.1 coordinate 4,707, forward strand.
CACTTGATGAAGACATGGTTGTTCAAGGTGCCTTTTTTGATCATGCTGCTGAAACACCAGGTTTAGGAGCCAATATCAAACAACGGTATTTTATGGACGATTTTGTAGGAGAAAAATTACTTTCAGACAATGGAGACTTTAAAGGAATCACTGTGGCCAAAGGAAATAATGACCCCAAAAACCTTATTAAAAACGATTATGAAGTCGATGCATTAGCAGGTGCTACAATCACAGGTGACGGCGTATCTGCAATGATTAAAAGCGATCTAAAATTGTATTTACCATACTTTAAAAATTTAAAAAATTAATTGAACTAACATGGGACTACTTTCAAAAAAAGATGCCAAATTAATAACGGATCCGTTAGCTGATAACAACCCAATTACAATTCAAGTATTAGGAATTTGTTCTGCTTTAGCAATTACAGCTGAACTCAAAGCCTCTTTAGTGATGGGAATTGCAGTGCTTTTTGTACTAGGAATTGGAAATGTTGTCATTTCATTAATGCGTAATATCATTCCTTCAAAAATCAGAATTATCGTCCAACTCATCGTGGTGGCGTCTTTAGTAATTATCGTCGATCAAGTTCTAAAAGCCTTTGCTTACGAACTCAGTAAAACACTTTCTGTATTCGTTGGACTCATCATTACCAACTGTATTATTATGGGACGTTTTGAAGCCTTTGCTCTTGGAAACGGTCCATGGAAAGCTTTTTTAGATGGTGTTGGAAATGCACTTGGATATGCAGTTATACTTTTGGTTGTAGGATTTTTTAGAGAACTTTTAGGATCTGGTACCCTTTTTGGAATTCCAGTATTGGGCGATCCGATTGAAAAAACAGGACTCTATTCTACAGGGTATGAAAACAATGGATTTATGCTCATGCCTCCTATGGCCTTGATTATTGTAGGGCTTATTATTTGGGTACAACGCAGTAGAAACACAACATTAATTGAAGATTAATTTTCTTTAGTAAGAATTTAAATAAAAGACAATGATAGAACACATCGAATTATTTTTCAAATCAATTTTTATTGATAATATGGTGTTTGCGGTTTTCTTGGGCATGTGCTCCTATTTAGCCGTCTCTAAAAAAGTAGCAACCGCCGTAGGACTTGGTGCCGCAGTCATCTTTGTACTGGCGATTACAGTGCCTCTAAACTGGTTGTTGGATCAATACTTATTACAACCTGGTGCACTAGCATGGTTAGGTCCTGAATTTGCTGAGTATGACCTTAGTTTCCTTTCGTTCATCATGTTTATTGCAACGATCGCAACAATGGTTCAACTCGTTGAAATTGTAGTTGAAAAATTTTCACCTTCACTCTACAATTCACTTGGTATTTTCTTACCACTAATCGCGGTAAACTGTGCGATATTAGGAGGATCTTTATTTATGCAATCACGGGAGATAGAAACCTTAGGCTTGGCAGTTAATTACGGAATATCCTCGGGAATAGGTTGGTTTTTAGCCATCTTAGCAATTGCCGCTATTCGCGAAAAAATACGCTATTCTAATGTACCTGCACCACTCAGAGGGTTAGGAATTACATTCATTGTAACAGGACTCATGGGAATTGGGTTCTTGAGCTTTGGTGGTATGCTCACAGGAGGTGACGAAGAAGTGAAAGAAACGCCAAAAGAAGTCGTTACTGAAACTTTAGAAATTGAAAAAGAAGTAGATAACCAAATAAAAACAGTTAACTAATATGATGATTTTAGCCGCTGGAACATCCGGAACCATTTTAGCTACCGTTGTAGCATTTTTAGTAATTTCCTTAATATTAATTAGTGTTCTACTTTTTGTAAAACAAAAACTATCACCATCAGGACCTGTAAAAATCCTTATCAATGGTGAACGTGAAATTGAAGTTGCTTCTGGAGCTACATTATTATCCACATTAGGTGGAAATAAAATATTTTTACCTTCTGCTTGTGGAGGTGGAGGAACTTGTATTCAATG
>JAURPF010000019.1 GCA_030835325.1 Flavobacteriaceae bacterium
CTGAACCCGAATCAAACTTGTCTGCGCTATTAAAAAGGGGGGTGTTACAAGCCGCACAACTATAAATTCCTGGCTGATACACTTTATTCAAAGGACTTGAAAACGGACGTTCGGTACCCGCCTCTCTCAATACATAATATTGGATTTCACTGAGTTGCATTTTCCATTCTTTGTCTGTTTTATTTATTGGAAAAACTTCCTTTTTTTGGGCAGTGGTTTGACAAGATAATAAAAGACTGAGCATGCAAATGGATATGGGTTTTTTTAGAATCATAAAAGGATTTAATTTTTATAGGAAGAATTTAATATTTTTATAAAAATAAGTAATAATTTAATCTGCTACTTTTTTTTCACATAAATTTGTGACTATTCATATATTTCAGTGTCATAATTATAGAAGGATTTTAAATTAAAAATATAAAATAAATTATAATGAAAAATCAGCTCCTTACTTTATTAATTTGTATTCTTAGTTTTTCTTGTGCTACCAATCCGTTTACAGGCAAAAAAACAATGGCCTTTATGCCAAATTCACAGTTATTACCGATGGCTTTTGCGGAATACGATAAATTTCTTTCCGAAAATAAGGTTGTTAAAAATACTTCAGATGCAGAGATGATTACTAGGGTTGGCAAGCGTATTTCGGTGGCTGCAGAGCGTTGGTTAGACGCCAACAACCATCAAGGGTATTTGAAAGATTATAAATGGGAATATAATTTGGTAGATGATAAATTAGTAAACGCTTGGTGTATGCCAGGGGGTAAAATTGTGTTTTATACAGGGATTTTACCAATTGCTAAAAATGAAGCTGGAATTGCCGCTATTATGGGACATGAAGTCGCACACGCCTTAGCAAATCATGGACAGCAACGCATGAGTGCAGGAATGATTCAACAAGGAGTAGGAGTGGGAGTAGCGATTGCTACCAAAGATAAAAGTAAATCGGAACAAGATCTATGGATGCAAGCCTTTGCGGTTGGCTCAACTGTTGGTGGAATGTTACCTTTTAGTAGATCGCATGAAACAGAAGCGGATGAAATTGGTTTATATCTCACCGCAATTGCGGGATATAATCCGGATGAAGCGTCGTTATTATGGGAACGCATGAAAGCAAATAGCGGAGGAAAAAGTCCTCCTGAATTTTTAAGTACACACCCATCAAATGATTCTAGAATCTCTAATTTGAGAGCATTGGCAGCCAAAGCAAAAAAAGAAGCACGCAAGTTTGGAGTGACAACTTTTAGGCAATAAAAACTTTTTAATTGATTTAAATCGTTATTTTAGGAGCTGTTTAACCAACAGAGTAGCTTTTTTATGAAAAAATTTGAAAAAGGAAGTAAGCAGCTAACCAATGCTTGGGCTTTCTATGACTGGGCAAATTCCGTATATCCACTAGTAATTAGTACCGCAGTATTTCCAATTTACTACAGCAGTTTAACAAGTTCTTTCGCAAATGAAGCTGGGGATGTTTCCTACTTAGGAATGCTTTGGAACCCTACCACTTTATACGATTATACTCTGTCGTTCTCATTTTTAATAGTGGCCTGTTGTTCCCCTGTTTTATCCGCTATTGCAGATTACATGGGAAATAAATTAAAATTTTTAAAATTCTTTTGTCTTTTGGGAGCATTGTCGGTCATGTGTCTGTTTTTTTTTACAGGTGCTGAAACTCTGTGGGTAGCACTCATATTTACCATTTTGGCAAGTATTGGTTTTTGGGGAAGTTTGGTGTTTTATAATGCCTATTTGCCCGAAGTGGCCTTTCCAGAACAGCAAGATAAAGTCAGTGCACAAGGATTTATATACGGCTATATAGGTTCGGTATTATTACTTATTTTTAGTCTTATTATGGTAGAAAAACCAGAATGGTTTGGGATTACAGACCCAACATTAGCACCACGAATTACATTTCTATTGGTAGGTGTTTGGTGGCTTGGTTTTGCTCAATTCACTTACCGTCGATTGCCAAATAATGTATTTGATCGTAAGCCAGAAAAAGATTTTATTTGGAAAGGACTTAAGGAATTGAAAATTGTATTGAAGGAACTTGTTAATTATCCACAACTTAAATATTTTTTAGTTTCTTTTTTCTGTTTTAGTGTAGGAGTTCAAACCATAGTGTTGATGGCAGGAATTTTCGGAAGTAAAGAACTCGGTTTACCAACCTCTAATTTGATTTTTACCATCATAATCGTACAATTAGTTGCTGTTTTGGGAGCTTATTTATTTTCGAGATTATCCACTAAAATCGGAAATATCAGAACTTTAAAACTAACCCTTATGATTTGGGCAGGTGTTTGTATTTTGGCGTTTTCTTTAGATAAAAGCCAAGCCAATATCGATTACTACTTCTATGGATTGGGTATTGTGCTAGGATTTGTTTTGGGAGCAACGCAATCCATTGGGCGTTCGACCTATTCAAAACTGTTACCAGACACACAAGACCATGCAACTTATTTTAGTTTTTATGACGTTACTGAAAAATTAGCGATTGTATTAGGGATGTTTGTATTTGGGTTTCTCATCCATCTTACCGATTCTATGCAATATTCTGTACTCTTTTTGGCGCTATTTTTTGCAATTGCTTATTTTGTTTTAAATCGTATCAAAGCCACCAAATTTGTCAATTAGTATCTTATTAACAGTGTCAAAACTTAAATTGGCATAACAATTGAACTTCAATATGTATAACTAAAGTTTATACTCTGTCAAAAGAAGATAACGTTAGTTTTAAATGAACTATTAATATCAAATCCATTCTGTTTTATGACAGAATGACTTAATATACCTATGAGCAAATCAAAATTTAGAATGCTTGACAGTTTGTCACTACAAGACTTTGACGAAAATTCAGAGTTAATTCCGTTGATGACGACAGAAGATGAAGAAGCTATAAAAAATGAGTCACTTCCAGAAACAATTTCAATTCTTTCTCTACGGAATACTGTATTATTTCCTGGAGTTGTCATTCCAATTACTGCTGGACGCGACAAGTCCATTCAGTTAATATATGATGCCAATTCAGGTTCAAAAGTCATCGGAGTGGTTTCTCAAAAAGATGAAAGTGTAGAAGATCCTACGATTGATGATATTTATACAACAGGAACAGTTGCCCGAATTTTGAAAGTTCTTAAAATGCCCGATGGCAATACAACTGTAATTATTCAGGGGAAAAAACGATTTCAAATTTCTGAAATGGTTTCAGAAAAGCCATACATGGTTGCTAAGATCCAGGATGTTCCAGAAGTCACTCCTCTAGGAAGTACCGAATTTACAGCCATCATAGAATCGATCAAAGACCTAGCGCTTCAAATTATAAAACAAAGCCCTACAATTCCTAGTGAAGCTTCTTTTGCGATTAAAAACATTGAAAGCAACTCTTTTTTGATCAACTTTGTATCTTCTAACATGAATTTATCGGTTGTTGAAAAACAAAAGTTATTAGAAGTTAATGAACTTCAAGAACGTGCATTACTCACTTTAAAACATATGAATGTTGAGTTTCAACGCTTAGAGCTCAAAAATGACATTCAATCCAAAGTGCAAAGTGATATGAACCAGCAACAGCGTGAATATTTCTTGCAACAGCAAATCAAAACCATTCAAGAGGAATTGGGTGGGGTAAGCTATGAAGAGGAAATTGAAGAAATGAAAGCACGTGCACAAAAAAAGAAATGGAACAAAAAGGTAGAAAAACATTTTAATAAAGAAATTGGAAAATTGCAACGGATGAATCCCCAAGTTGCAGAGTATTCAATTCAACGAAACTATCTAGATCTGTTTTTAGATTTGCCGTGGAATTCTTATAGTAATGATAATTTTGACTTGAAGCGTGCCCAAAAAATTCTGGATCGCGATCACTTTGGTTTAGAAGAAGTCAAACGTAGAATTATTGAATATTTGGCAGTATTGAAACTTAGAAAAGACATGAAATCTCCAATCCTTTGTCTGTATGGTCCTCCAGGAGTTGGTAAAACATCTTTAGGAAAGTCCATTGCTGAAGCTTTGGGAAGAGAATATATTCGTATTTCTTTGGGTGGACTACGGGATGAAGCTGAAATTAGAGGTCATAGAAAAACATATATTGGTGCTATGCCTGGTCGAATTCTTCAAAGTTTAAAGAAAGCCGGAACTTCTAATCCTGTTTTTGTATTAGATGAAATTGATAAACTTTCGAGTTCCAATCAAGGAGATCCATCGTCCGCAATGTTAGAAGTGTTAGATCCAGAACAGAACTCGGAGTTTTATGACAACTTTTTAGAAATGGGATATGACCTCTCCAAAGTTATGTTTGTAGCCACGTCTAACAGTCTTAATACAATCCAACCGGCACTTTTAGATCGAATGGAAATTATCAACGTGAATGGATATACTATTGAAGAAAAAGTTCAAATTGGAAAAAAATATCTGTTACCAAAGCAAATCAAAGAACATGGTATGAACGTTTCTGATCTTAAAATTGCACAACCGCAATTAGAAAAAATTGTGGAAGGATATACAAGAGAATCAGGGGTTCGTGGATTTGAAAAACAAATTGCTAAAATGGTGCGTTATGCTGCCAAAAATATTGCAATGGAAGAACCCTATGATGTTAAGGTTTCAAATGAAGTTATAGTAGAAGTTTTAGGCAGTCCAAAATTAGAGCGCGATAAATATGAAAATAATGATGTTGCAGGGGTTGTTACCGGTCTCGCATGGACACGAGTTGGTGGCGATATTTTATTTATTGAATCCATCCTTTCTAAAGGAAAGGGAACTTTAAGTATTACTGGAAATTTAGGACAGGTAATGAAAGAATCGGCAACCATTGCAATGGAATACATCAAAGCAAATGCCGATTTATACGATTTGAAATCAGAAATTTTTGATAATTATAATGTTCATATTCACGTTCCAGAAGGAGCGACACCAAAAGATGGTCCAAGTGCTGGAATTACGATGTTAACTTCCTTAGTTTCTTTATTTACACAGAAAAAAATAAGGAAGAGTTTAGCGATGACAGGAGAAATCACTTTGAGAGGAAAAGTACTTCCAGTAGGAGGGATTAAAGAGAAAATTTTGGCCGCCAAACGCGCCAAAATCAAAGAGATTATTCTCTCCAAAGAAAACAAAAGTGATATTGAAGAAATCAATCAAACTTATTTGAAAGGCCTGACATTTCATTTTGTTTCTGAAATGAGTGAAGTCATCGATATAGCGATTATGAACCAAAAGGTAAAAAACGCTAAATCACTTTAAATTTTGAATGGTTAAGCATTTCTTAAAATAAACGCTGTTAATATTCGTTTTAGATTTGATTTATATACTTTTGTATGCGAATGAGCAGAGTGTTGACTTTTTATATGGTGATGTGTTTTAGCTGTACTGCATATGCGCAATTAGGAGGTGAATCTACTTATCAATTTTTGAATTTAATATCCTCTCCTCGTCAAGCTGCTTTAGGAGGAAAGTCCATTACAAATGTGGATTATGATGTCACTCAAGCGTTGTATAATCCAGCGACTATTAATGTTGATATGGACAACCAATTGGCAGTAAATTATTCCAATTACTTGGGAGGTATTAGTTATGGCACTGCGGCTTATGCATATACATGGGATCGAAGAGTACAAACTTTTCATGTTGGAATGACCTATGTGAATTATGGTACTTTTGCTGGATATGATGAGAATGGGATAAGTACAGGGGAGTTTTCAGGGAGTGAAGCTGCTTTTTCTGTTGGTTATGCAACTCAAATAGGATACTCAGACTTTTATGTAGGTGCAAATCTTAAGTTGATTTCTTCTAAATTAGAACAATATAATTCTTTTGGAATTGCTACGGATGTTGGGTTGATCTATATTAATGAATATTTAGATTTTAATGCGGCACTTGTAATTCGTAATTTTGGAACGCAATTAACAACTTATGCAGGGTTGAAAGAATCGTTACCTTTTGAAATTGACCTTGGGTTTTCTCAAAAACTTGAAAATGTACCTTTAAGATGGCATTTAACTTTAGAAAATTTACAACAATGGCCAATTGCTTCCGAAAATCCAGCCCGTAACACTACCGATTTGAATGGCACTCAAACTCCAGAAGATGTAGGTTTTTTTAGCAATATCGTTCGGCATACCATTTTAGGAATCGAATTATTTCCAGAAAGAGGATTCAACATTCGATTGGGTTATAGTTTCAGAAGAGCAGCCGAGTTGAAAATTTTGGAACAACGAAATTTTTCAGGGCTTTCGTTTGGAGTTGGTTTGAAATTTAATAAATTTAGATTTAGTTATACGCATGCACGCTATTCATTAGCAGCAAATACAAGTTTTCTGGGTCTTCAAATAAATTTACAATAGTGAAAAAAATTACAATAGCCATTGATGGATTTTCTTCAACAGGAAAAAGTACGCTTGCAAAACAATTAGCACAAAAGCTTCAATATGTTTATGTTGATTCAGGGGCGATGTACCGGGCTATCGCATTA
>JAURPF010000020.1 GCA_030835325.1 Flavobacteriaceae bacterium
AGCTCAAATTGAGCACGAAGCAACTACAAGTAAAATTGGAGAAGATCAAATATTTTATTGTAATCAAAGAGGGATTGATACTGAAAAAGCAATAGCATTAATTGTGAATGGATTTAGTAAAGAAGTCCTAAATAAACTCCCTATGGAATTTGCCGTGGAAGCTCAAAAATTACTAGAAATAAGTCTCGAAGGCTCCGTAGGATAAAATTTAAACTATGAAAAATCTATTAATGTTCGTTTTTGTAATCACCGTTTTAGGATGCAAAAACAATCCTAAAAACAACAATGAAACGCCTGATAATACTGAAATCATATCCGGAAATTATATCTTTTTTGACGACGCTGCCGTCTTACAAAATGACGATGAGATTTATGGGGTGTTTTTAAATGATTTAGCAAAAGAATTAAATAAAAAAGCAGCTCCTCTTAAAACCAATGAAACCGACATGGTGAATGTGAAAGTGAGAGGAATCGTATCCACCAAAGACGATCCTAAAATATTATGGGAAAAGAAACTAGAGATTGTTGAAATCATCAACGTTTCTGCAGCAAAAGAAACAGAGAAAATATTAAAATTAGGTACAGAATAACTATGTTAAAAATAACCGATTTACATGCAAACATTGACGGAAAGTCAATTCTTAAAGGGATCAATCTTGAGATAAAACCAGGAGAGGTTCATGCAATTATGGGCCCTAATGGATCTGGTAAGAGCACCTTGGCTGCTGTCGTCGCTGGAAAAGAAGAATACGAAGTTGAAAAAGGAGAAATTACTTTTGAAGGTCAAGATATCGACGAACTTTCTGTCGAAGAACGCGCCCACAAAGGTATTTTCTTATCCTTTCAATACCCCGTTGAAATCCCAGGCGTTACGGTCACTAACTTTATCAAAACATCCCTAAACGAAATGCGTAAAGCAAAAGGTTTAGAAGATATGCCGGCAAAAGAAATGCTTCAAATGATTCGTGAAAAATCTGAACTCATAGAAATCGATCGAAAATTTTTATCACGCTCCTTAAACCAAGGATTTTCTGGTGGTGAAAAAAAACGAAATGAAATTTTTCAGATGGCCATGTTAAATCCAAAATTAGCAATTCTAGATGAAACCGACTCAGGGCTAGATATTGATGCACTTCGAATTGTAGCAAATGGTGTCAATAAATTAAAAACAAAGGAGAATGCCGTTGTTGTGATTACACATTACCAACGTCTATTAGATTATATCGTACCCGATTTTGTGCATGTCCTTTACAATGGAAAAATTGTAAAGTCTGGAACCAAAGAACTTGCATTTGAGTTGGAAGAAAAAGGGTATGACTGGATCAAACAAGAAGCTGAAAATTAAAAGAACGCAATGCCTTTATGGAACTTAAAGAAAAATTAGTATCCTCTTTTATTGCTTTTGAAAATCAAATCTCATTAGACAATACTTTTGTGCACGATATTCGCACAGAAGCAATCAAACACTTTGAATCCAAAGGGTTTCCTGCCAAGAAAGATGAAGCCTGGAAATACACTTCCTTGAAAAAAGTGTTGAAACAAGATTTTAGTGTGTTTGCAAAAACAGAATTTGCTGTTGAATATAAAGATGTTCAACCCTATTTTATACACGATATTGACAGCTATAAAATTGTATTTGTCGATGGTAAATATGCATCTCATCTCTCAGAAACCACACATGATGGAATTGATATTTGTTTAATGTCAGCTGCTTTAAGCAAACCCAAATACCAGCTTGTAATTGAAAACTACTTCAATAAAATAGCCGAAAAAGACAGCTTGACATCCTTGAATACTGCATTTTCAAATGAAGGTGCTTACATCCATATTACCAAAAATAAAATGGTTGAAAAACCAATTCAAATCATCCATTTTTCTACAGGAAATGAAGCGGCACTTTTACTTCAACCAAGAAACTTAATTGTAGTTGATGAAAATGCTCATGTTCAGATTATAGAACGACACCAAAGCCTTACAGACAATCCAAGTTTGACCAACAGTGTTTCCGAGATTTTTGCTGCCAAACGTGGAATTGTTGATTACTATAAAGTTCAGAATGACAAAGAAAATGCATCACTAATCGACAGTACTTATATAAATCAAGAAGGAGAAAGTCATGTATCGGTACACACCTTCAGTTTTGGAGGTAAATTGACTCGAAATAATTTGAACTTTTACCAAAACGGTGAATATATTGACTCCACTTTAAATGGAGTCACTATTATTGGAAACAAACAACATGTTGACCATAACACCTTGGTACATCATATTGAACCTAATTGTGAGAGCCATCAAGATTATAAAGGTATTTTTGGAGATAACTCTATTGGGGTTTTTAACGGGAAGGTACTCGTTAATAAAGAAGCTCAAAAAACAAATGCATTTCAGGCTAATAACAACTTGCTTATCAGCGACAAAGCAAGCATCAACACCAAGCCACAGTTAGAGATTTTTGCGGATGATGTGAAGTGCTCGCACGGTTGCACCATTGGGCAATTAGATGAAAATGCGTTGTTTTATTTACGTGCTCGAGGAATTCCTGAAAAAGAAGCCAAGGCACTTTTGATGTATGCTTTTGCTAATAACGTTTTAGAGAGTGTGAAAATTCCACAACTCAAAAACAGAATAAATGCTTTAATTGCCAAGAAGCTTGGCGTTAATATAGGATTTGATTTATAATGAAAGATCTAAATTCAAATACCCCTTTTGATGTTGAAAAAGTCCGAATGGATTTTCCAATACTCTCTAGAACCGTCAACGGAAAACCTTTAATTTATTTTGACAATGCTGCTACATCACAAACCCCACAACAGGTCATTGATGTTATAGTAGATTACTATTCTAATTACAATGCTAATATTCATAGAGGGGTTCATACTTTAAGCCAAGAAGCTACGGACAAATATGAAGAGGCTCGGCAAACCATTCAAAAACATTTTAATGCAGAGCATACGCATGAAATTATTTTTACGTCGGGAACAACGCACAGTATTAATTTAGTGGCCAATGGCTTTGCGAGTTTTCTAAACAAAAATGACACCGTTTTAGTTTCAGCACTTGAGCATCATAGTAATATAGTCCCTTGGCAAATGCTTTGCGAAAAAACCAAAGCAACCTTAAAAGTAATTCCGATGACATCTGAAGGCACCTTGGATATGACGGCTTATGAGGACTTGTTACTTTTAAATCCAAAATTGGTTTTTGTCAACCATATTTCCAACGCTTTAGGAACGATTAATCCTATTGAGGAAATGATTCAAAAAGCACATTTGGTAGGAGCAGCCGTGTTGGTCGATGGTGCACAAGCGTGTCCACATATCAAACCAGATGTGCAAGCTTTGGATGTTGATTTTTATGTGACTTCTGGTCATAAAATGTGTGGTCCAACAGGAGTTGGAATGCTCTATGCAAAAGAATCGTGGTTGCATAAGTTACCCCCATATCAAGGTGGTGGAGAAATGATTTCTGATGTAACCTTTGAAAAAACAACCTATGCAGATCTGCCTCATAAATTTGAAGCTGGGACTCCTAACATTTGTGGAGGAATTGCTTTTGGAGCTGCAATTGATTATATGAATTCAATTGGCTTTGAGGTCATTGCCGCTTATGAACACGAACTTTTAGAGTATGCTACTGAAAAATTAAATGCAATTGAAGGCATGCAAATTTACGGTCCAACAACAAATAAAACATCGGTTATTTCTTTTAATATAGAGGGCGTTCATGCATATGATTTAGGTACCATTGTTGATAAATTGGGGATTGCCATTCGTACGGGACAACATTGTGCACAACCCATCATGGATTTCTTTAAAGTTTCTGGAACTGCAAGAGCATCGTTTTGTTTTTATAATACCAAAGAAGAAATAGACACTTTTGTGGAGGGAGTTAAAAAAGCATCCATGATGTTGCGTTAATTTAGATTTTAGTATATTTAAAAAATATCAAAACCATGAAACTATTTCTCGCCTGTTTTTCATTAATCACTCTTGCTACAAACTGTAATTCAAAAAAAACAGCTCTAAACAACGAAAACACTTCACAGCAAATTGATGTTACTATTTCTTACAGTGCACATACCCGCGGATTTTTTCAAGAACTCATATTAACACAAAACAGCCTCAAAGAATTTAAAGATTACGAAAAGCTAAACGCCATTTCAAAAGATTTAGACGCAAAGGAATGGAATGAGTGCATACGATTATTATCAGAAATTAATGTAGCAACTTTGCCAAATTTAAAATCTCCAACAAATTTCAGGCAGTACGATGGTGCTCCATTCGCTCAATTAAGCGTCATCCAAAAAGGGGATACGATTCAATCGAGTCATTTTGATCATAAATATCCTCCTGCGGAAATAAAGCCATTGGTAGAATATATATTATCTCTACAAGAAAATTAAAATTCCCATTTAAGAATTGTATTTTTGCATTATGAAACATCCATAACCAAAACTTGATACCCAAGAAAATGATTAAATGGATGTACCATGTGACCTTCGAAAAACAATAACTATAAACACATGAATATTAAAACGATACAAGCAGATTTGATAGATGAGTTTTGCATGTTTGACGATTGGATGGATCGTTATGAACACATGATTGATTTAGGGAAATCACTCCCATTGATCAACCCCAAATTCAAAACAGAAGACAACATTATAAAAGGATGTCAGAGCAAAGTATGGCTACATGCAGATCTTGAAAATGAAAAAGTTGTGTTTACTGCTGATAGTGATGCCATTATTACCAAAGGAATCGTTGCCATTTTGATACGCGTATTTTCGAACCAAAGTCCCAATACTATATTAAATACAAACACTAATTTTATTGACGAAATTGGACTTAAAGAACACTTGTCTCCTACCCGAGCTAACGGATTGGTGAGTATGGTTAAAAAAATAAAAATGTATGCACTTGCATACCAAACACAAATAGAATTATGAATACCGAAAAAATTGATGTAAACGCCTTAGGAGAAAAAATAGTACGTGTCATAAAAACTATCTTTGATCCAGAAATTCCAGTAGATATTTATGAATTAGGACTGATTTATGATGTATTCGTCAACGAAGATTATGAAGTAAAAGTTTTAATGACTTTGACGACTCCCAACTGTCCTGTTGCTGAAACACTGCCTTTAGAAGTAGAAGAGAAAATCAAATCTTTAGATGAAGTAAAAGATGCGGTGGTCGAAATTACATTTGATCCGCCATGGACTCAAGAGTTAATGAGTGAAGAAGCAAAACTAGAACTTGGAATGTTGTAATTATGGCGACTGGTGAAATTGTAAATCGTGTTACCAACAGCGCTCTTGTCACAATTGATTTAGAGGATTATTATCCCATGGGTGCACGCATTTATTTTGATATTAAGGACTGGCTTTATGAAGGTTTAGTTCTTCGGGAAAAAGAATTCAGAACGCTTGTAAATAATCATGATTGGAGCGTATATAAAGATCAATTTATAGCGTTGCATTGCACCTCTGATGCCATCATTCCTGGCTGGGCTTTTATGTTAATCAGACTGCAACTTTCTGGCATTGCCAAACAAGTTGTAGTAGGAGATTTAGAAACCCTAGAAACAACTTTGTATCAGACAATTATTTCTGATTTAGACCTTCATTTCTGTGAAAACAAACCCGTTATAATTAAAGGCTGTTCAAACAAACCTGTGCCACAAAATGCCTATCTTTTTTTGATTGATAAATTAAAACCCTTTGCAAAGTCTATAATGTATGGCGAGGCCTGTTCTTCTGTACCTTTGTTTAAAAAATAATTAGGGATCCTTTACTCAACATTTTTTGTTTTAGCACAATTTTATATATTTGTGCCCAAATAAAAACCCCAACACCTACAAATCTCATGAAAAAATTTATTTTATTTATCACCCTTCTTACCCAATTTCACAATCTGTATGCTCAAGAACCCACAACGGAAAATACCGAAAAATCTGTATGGACCAAGGGCGGTACGTTTACATTTTTATTAAACCAGTCTGCATTTGAAAACTGGATAGCTGGAGGTGTTAGCAATGTATCCGGAACTGTTGGCGTAAACTACGACTTTAATTATCTTAAAGACGTTTGGTCTTGGGATAACAAAATCATCGCGTCATTTGGAGTTACAAAGATTAAAGACCAAGATATTCAAAAATCGGATGACCGTTTGGAGTGGAACTCTGTATTAGGTAAAAAAGCTCAGGGCTATTGGTATTACTCCGCATTCCTCAATTTTAAAACCCAATTTACAGATGACTTAGACAGTGATACAGAAGGGCCCACTAAATTTTTATCTCCTGGATACTTACAAATTGGACCTGGTATGCTCTGGAAAAAAAGCGACAATCTGAAAGTCAATATCGCTCCTGCCACCTTAAAATTAATAGTTGTTGACAAAGAACTTACCTTACCTGAAAATGCATATTTTGGTGTAGAAGAAGGAAAAAGCAGTCGTATGGAGTTTGGTGCATCTATAGGCGCCTATTATAAATTTGATTTGATGAAAAATATATCCATGGAAAACATTTTAAATCTGTACACCAATTATTTGGAAGACCCACAAAATGTAGATCTGGATTATACCATGAATTTGGTCATGAACATAAACAAATACATTTCAACTACATTGGCGTATCAAACAATTTATGATGACAATGCGTTTGAAGGTTTACAAACCCGACAAGTGTTTGGACTAGGAATCAATTATAATTTTTAAGAAAAACAACACTAAGCCCTCTAACTAAAGAGGTTTTTATTCTATAGTCTCGTCATAATCGGGATATAAAAATCGATTGTAAGGAAAGCGTTTTACATGAATTTCGCGAACCGTATCATATACACGTTTTCTAAAATCTTCTAAATTCTCTTTATTGAGTGCAGAAATAAACAACGAATTTTGATCAATTTTTGACATCCATGTGGACTTCCATTCTTCTAAAGAATAATGAGCTTTGGTACGAACCGCAACCAGATCTGTGTCATCAAAAGGTTCTGCTTCATAAGCATCAATCTTATTAAAAACCATTAATGTTGGCTTATCTAACGCATTAATTTCTCCAAGAATTAGGTTCACAGACGCTATATGTTCTTCAAAATTTGGATGCGAAATATCTACAACATGCAGCAATAAATCGGATTCTCGAACCTCATCTAATGTGCTCTTAAATGAATCGACCAATTGGGTTGGCAACTTTCTTATAAATCCAACGGTATCACTCATTAAAAAAGGCAAGTTTTTGACCACTACTTTTCGAACAGTCGTATCTAGTGTTGCAAATAATTTATTTTCAGCAAACACGTCCGACTTACTAATGACATTCATTAGAGTCGATTTTCCAACATTTGTGTAACCAACAAGAGCCACACGAACCATTGCACCTCTATTGCTACGTTGAACGGACATTTGCTTGTCAATTTTTTTAATCTTAGCCTTTAAAAGTCCGATTTTTTCTCTTACAATACGACGGTCTGTTTCAATTTCTGTTTCTCCAGGTCCTCGCATTCCAATACCCCCTTTTTGGCGTTCGAGGTGTGTCCACATTCCTTTTAATCGTGGTAATAAATATTCGCATTGTGCCAATTCAACTTGAGTACGGGCATAACTCGTCTGAGCACGTTGTGCAAAAATATCTAATATAAGATTGGTTCGATCTAAGACTTTACAGTTTAATAATTTACTAATATTTCGTTCTTGAGCGGACGATAGCTCATCATCAAAAATGGCGGTTCCAACTTTGTGCTCCTCTATATACAAGCGCAGTTCTTCCATTTTACCCGATCCAATAAAAGTTTTTGGGTTGGGTTTATCCATTTTTTGAGTGAAATGTTTTAGAACCTCACCCCCAGCGGTATAGGTTAAAAATTCTAGCTCTTCTAAGTATTCTTCGGACTTCGTTTCATCCTGTAATTTTGTAATCACACCAATTAAAACAACTTTTTCTAAACCGATGACTTTTTTCTCAATCATATAAATGTATTGGTCAAAGGTAAAAATTTATAGCTAGACAAATCATTTAGAATTTAAATATTTAAGAGTTTAAAAAATTAAATTAAATGTATTTAATCGATATAATTTGCACTTAATCGATTTGTAAATATCCTATTAATTTTTACTTAAAAAAAACAACTAACTTCATTGCCTAACCAATTTTAACATTATGGTAAGAAATTACTTACGCATCAGTGGTCTTTTTCTGCACAAAAAAAATGATGAATTCTTACAGAGACGGATGGAACGGTAGCACTAGGAATGTTTCGGTTCATGGCACTCTTGTACTTACTGGAGTAACCGTCTATAGGAACTTATTTTTATGTGATTCCATTTACTTTGTAAGAGAACCAACTACAAACTAGATATACTTAAATGACTGACCAAAATAACAACAAAAAATAATGAAAAATTTAGTAATAATTATATTTACAATACTGTGTGCATTTCAGGTGAATGCGCAACAGGATCCACAGTACACGCAGTATATGTATAATATGAATATTATCAACCCAGCGTATACCGGATCAACTGAAAGCTTGGCCGTTGGTGCCCTGTACCGTAGCCAATGGGTTGGACTCGATGGAGGTCCCGAAACATTTACTTTTAACATTCACTCCCCTGTTGGGAAAAAAGTTGGTTTAGGACTGTCTATAATAGCAGATCAAATTGGCCCTGTAAAAGAAACCAATACCTATGTAGATTTCTCTTATACGATTCCAGTAGGAACTGTTACAAAATTAGCATTTGGTGTTAAGGGAGGGTTTACCTTTCATGACATAGCGATTGCAGAATGGCAAATAACAACAATAGATCCAGGAGATCCGTTTTTTGCAAATGCTATCAACGAAACAACTCCAAACGTTGGAGCTGGAGTATATTTTTATAAACCCAGTAAATACTATATTTCTGTATCAATCCCAAACATTCTAAACAGTGTTCATATAAATGCCAACGGAACTAAAATTGGTTCTGAGTCGGAGCATGCTTTTGCAGCAGCAGGATATGTGTTTGATCTTTCAGAAAACTTTAAACTAAAACCACACACACTTATAAAATATGCATTTGATACCCCCATTAGTTACGATATAAATGCAAATGTTTTTATGTATGATATTGTAGAAGTTGGTGTGGGATATCGGTTCGAAGACTCCTTTAGTGGTATGATTAATTTTCAGGTCATGGACAATCTAAGAATTGGATATGCTTATGACGCGATTCAATCAGATTTGGACATTGTTACCAACTCATCTCATGAAATCTTTATTAATTTTGATCTTAACTTTTCATCAAAAGTTTCAAGATCTCCACGTTATTTCTAAGCTACGTTACTAATTACATTATGAAAAAAATTATATCCATTTTAATTATTCCCATTATGAGTAGCTTTTTCTTAACTGCTCAAAGCAATGCCACAAAAAAAGCAGACAAACATTTTAATAAATTCCAATTTGTAGAAGCCGCAGAAGACTACTTAATATTAGCAAGTAAAGGAGACGCAGATGCTTATGTCTATGGCCAACTTGCCGAATGCTATTACAACATATTTAATACCGTAGAAGCCGAAAAGTGGTATGCAAAAGCATTGGAAACGACTTCAAACCCTGAAATGATTTATAACTATTCTCAGATGCTTAAAGCAAACGGAAAATATGAAGAATCGAACATACAGTTAGAAAAATTTGCAACCCTACGACCGGCAGATCACAGAGCCACTGCTTTTAAATCCAATCCTAATTATTTGCCTAAAATTTTAGAGAAAGGCAAAAAGTTTAATGTTCAAAATTTACCGATCAACTCGGAGGTTTCAGACTTTGGAGGCACCCTAAAAGACGGGAAGCTCTATTTTACTTCTGCCAGAAACAACAATCGTAAAACATACGGATGGAATGAAGAGCCTTTTTTAGATATCTATACCGCAACGGAAGATAGTGAGGGCGGATTTCAAACGCCTGCGATTATTAAAGAAAATATAAATACAAAATACCACGAAGGAACCGTAAGCTTTTCTCCAGATGGAAATACAATGTACTTTTCTCGCGAAAGTTATTACGACAAAGTTTTTAAAAGAGATTCTTTGACTAAATACAAAATCAGTGTTTTAAACCTTTACAAAAGTGTCAAACAAGAAGGTCAATGGTCAGAAGCGGAAGCCCTGTCTTTAAATGGAGATACCTATTCTGTCAAAAATCCAGCAGTAAGTGCCGATGGGGGCACCTTGTATTTTGCTTCGGACAAAACAGGAGGTTATGGTCAATTTGATATTTACAGTGCACCTATTAACGCAGATGGCTCCGTTGGCGAAGCTACAAATATGGGGCAAAAACTAAATACGGAGGGACAAGAAATGTTTCCGTTTATTAGTTCAAATAACACGCTCTATTTTTCTTCAAATGGTCATTTGGGACTTGGAGGTTTAGATGTGTTTTTTGCAAAGATAGTCGATGGAAAAGTAGGTCCTGTTCGAAATATAGGAATCCCAGTAAATGGAAATGCCGACGATTTTGCATTTAGTATAAATGAAAAAACTGAAGAAGGGTTTGTGTCTTCTAACAGAGAAGGAGGAAAAGGAAGCGATGATATCTATGCGATAAAAAAATTACAACCAATCTGTGATGTCTTAATGACCGTCACCGTAAAAGACAGCAAAACAGGCTTGGTCTTAGAAGGTGCTTCAGTAGATATCAAAGATTCTGAAGGGACAGTTTTTGGAACTAAAGTATCCAATGCACAAGGCATTGTGGAGTACATCATCGAATGTGATGTGGATACTCTACTGACCGGATCTAAAGTAGATTATGAGAGTGGAATGGCCGCAGTTGAAGGCACAAGTGAAGAAGAAGTTTCTGTAGAAATTCTCTTAACTCCTATTGAGGAAATTATCCTTGCAAACAAAGTCGTTTTAAATCCTATTTACTTTGATTTTGACAAATCGAACATTACGGCTCAGGCGGCTTTTGAATTGGATAAACTCGTGCAATTAATGTCCAAATACGAATCGATTGTAATCCGTGCAGAATCGCATACCGATTCGCGTGGATCCGCTTCTTATAACTTATCCTTATCGGATCGACGTGCCAAAACAACCGCACAATATGTGATTTCTAAAGGAATTGATGCCACTAGAATTACAGGATCCGGCAAAGGAGAAACTTCGCCTAATGTGGATTGTGGTGGGAATTGTACTGAAAACGAACACCAATTGAACAGACGTTCTG
>JAURPF010000021.1 GCA_030835325.1 Flavobacteriaceae bacterium
AGGCCTTATTGTTTACGGGCCCTAGAGGGGTTGGTAAAACTACTTGTGCTCGAATTCTTGCCAAAATGATCAATGTTGACGGTGCTAACAATGAAAATGAAGATTTTGCCTTTAATATTTTTGAATTGGATGCTGCGTCCAATAATTCTGTAGATGACATTAGAAGCCTGACCGACCAAGTTCGGATTCCGCCACAAGTCGGAAACTATAAAGTCTATATCATTGATGAAGTACATATGTTAACCGCTTCGGCTTTTAATGCCTTCCTGAAGACCTTAGAAGAGCCTCCAAAGCACTGCATCTTTATTTTAGCAACCACCGAAAAACATAAAATCATTCCAACGATTCTTTCGCGCTGTCAGATTTTTGATTTCAAAAGAATCAATGTTACTGATGCTAAAAATTATTTAAAGGTAATTGCTGAAGAACAAGGGATAACGGCTGAAGATGATGCCTTGCATATCATCGCTCAAAAAGCAGATGGAGCCATGCGAGATGCACTCTCAATATTTGACAGAGTCGTTAGTTTTTCTGGAAAAGAATTAACACGTAAAGCGGTGACAGAAAATCTAAACGTTTTAGATTACGACACCTTTTTTGAAGCAACAAATTTGATTTTGTCAAATAAAATTCCTGAGTTACTTCTGCATTTTAACCAGATTCTTTCCAAAGGATTTGACGGGCACCATTTTATTACAGGTTTAGCATCTCATTTTAGAGATTTATTGGTTTGTAAAACACCGCAAACAATTGAATTACTCGAAGTTGGAGACGCTACAAAAGCGACCTACAAAACACAGTCCGAATCCACATCACAAGCATTTTTGATTCAAGCTATTGAATTGGCGAATGATTGTGATCTCAAATATAAAACGAGTAAAAACCAACGACTGTTGGTCGAACTTTGTTTAATGCAGCTTGCCTCTATCACTTTTGATGGAGAAAAAAAAAAGCCTAGCGGATTCATAATTCCTGCATCTTATTTTAGATCAAAAAATATTTCAAAAGTAAAGGTCAAGACTCCCTTGACAACTCCAACTCAAAAATCCATCAAGGAAACTCCAAAAGTTGCTGAAAAAGTAGAAGAACCCAAAGCCACTTATTATAAAAAAGAGTTACCCACCCCCGTCATTAAAAGTACACAACGTCCCACTTCCGGCTTGTCACTCAGTAGTATTCGAAAGAAAAAGGAGCACCAAATTAAACTAATGGAAGTAACGGTTGAGGAAGAAGATTTGCCAAATGATCCATTTACCTTAGAAACACTTATCAAGTTTTGGAATATTTTTGTCACTAAATTAGAAGCAGACGGTAAATACAACCTTGCGGCAATTCTTCAAATTGACACTCCAAAACTTATAAATGAAAATACAATTCGATTGGAGTTTCCAAATACAACCAATAAAATTGAAGTAGAACGTCAGCAATTTGAATTATTACAATACCTACGAAAATCCGTCAATAATTATTCTCTTACATTAGACATTAGTGTCAATGAAACACTCGAGAAACAACATGCTTACACCCCAGAAGATAAGTATCAGAAATTAGTAGAGAAAAACAAACATGTTGAACTGTTACGCAAAACGTTTGATTTAGATTTATAAGTTATGCTTGGATTAAAGTTACCTACAGACCCGAGATGGGTAAACATTGCTGAAAAAAATATAGAAGAAATTTTATCAGATCATGCTTTTTGTGAACAAAAAGCGGCCAGTACTGCCATTTCATTGATTGTAAGTTTTCCTGAATACACAGAATTAGTCCAAGAAATGATTGCTTTGGTAGAAGAAGAGATGAGTCATTTTAAGATGGTTCACGATCTAATTTTAGAACGTGGATTCACTTTAGGACGCGATCGAAAAGACGACTATGTATCTCGTTTACTTCAATTTTTTCCAAAAGGAGGAAGTCGAACTACTCAATTGGTACATCGCTTGCTATATGCCGCATTGATTGAAGCAAGAAGTTGTGAACGCTTCAGATTATTATCTGAACATCTAAAAGACAAAAAACTTGCTACATTTTATAGAAAATTAATGATTAGCGAAGCAAATCATTACAGCTCATTTTTAGGGTTTGCTAGACAATATGGCGAACGCAAAGAAGTAGACACAAAATGGGAAGCACTGCTAGAGTTTGAAGCAGAAATCATGAAAACATTGAGTGCCAACCAAACGATTCACGGTTAGTATACTATCTAAGGAATTAGGTTTTTTGGGAATAACTTATATTCAACAACTCCATTAGAACAGTCGCTCCAATTGTTTGTTTTAAAATTTATTTTAACAACTCCACATGTAGGAATATTATCTATAAATTGATCGCCTTTGGCATTCACAACAGCCGTTAATGCATGGTTATGACCAAAAATAAATACGTTTGACAAATGAGAACCCATCGTGTGGATAAATGCTTCTAAACCTACCCCACTAAAATCATACAATTGATCGGAATACTGTACTTCGGTTTTTGGTAAAACGGCATTTTTCAAGAAAAAACGACAGGTTTCGCGAGTGCGTTTGGCAGTACTACAAAATACAGCTTCGGGCTGAAATGACTTTACAATATCGAGTGACGACATAAATTCGGCATCAAACAAACCTTGTTTATTGAGTGGTCGTTCTTCATCTGGAAGTTTGTACCTCCAAGACGATTTTGCATGACGTATAAAAACAATTGTCTTCATAATAATTTAAGGAGATAAACGCTCTTTTTTCCAAGAAAAATCTGCTTGTAATTGATAACGAATTCGGTCATGAAGTCTATTTTCCCTACCCTGCCAAAATTCAATTTCGATGGGCTTAACTATAAATCCTCCCCAAAACTTAGGACGAGAAATTGCTTTGGTTTGGTATTCCAACTCCAAGGAATTTAATTTTGCTTCTAGTACTTCTCTGTTTGCTATCACAGAACTTTGACGAGAGGCCATCGCTCCTAATTGACTTCCTTTTGGACGCGATTCAAAATAGCCATCACTAAGGTTGTCTGCAATTTTTTCGGCCGTTCCTTTTATAATAACCTGACGTTCGGCAGCTGCCCAATGAAAGGAAAGACATACATTGGGATTAGCATCCATCGCTTTTCCTTTTTCGCTCTCATAATTTGTATAAAAAATAAAGCCTTCAAATGTATATTTTTTTAAAAGGACCACTCTATTTTTGGGAAAACCATCTAACCCGAGGGTTGAAATAGTCATAGCATTTGTTTCATCTTGACTAAAATGTGTATCTACTTCATGAAACCACTTCTGAAACAACTCCATTGGATTGTCAGAAATAGCCTTTTCTAAAAGTGCTCCTTTTTTATAGGTTTTTCGGTAGTCCCCTAAGTCTTTTTCCATGATCTAATATTTATCAAATTTACAAAAATATAAACAGTTTTTATGGCGATAAATTATTAAATTTGAGTGTTTGCAATTTTTTATTTTATGATTTATGGAAGTATAATAACGGCTGTAATTTTAATTTTGTCAGGGATAGCTGTTAAAAATAAACCCGATTTGATCGCAGGATATAACACCCTGACTAACGAAGAAAAAGAGAAGATTGATACAGACAAACTTACGCATATGACACGAAATTATTTTGTATTCATCGGGATTAGTGTTCTGATCATTGGAATGGTTCTGTCATTTTTAAACGTTGCTGAAAAAACACAATTATATTTAATATGTGGTATCGTTATATTTGGTATTGCGCTTATTATTATTCAATCCAATCGTCTAACTACAAAAAACCAATTTCATAAATAAATTAAGCATAAAATATTGTTTCAAACAAAACAGCGTCCATTGATAGGATAAACGCAAGTAATTTGTATTTTTGTTAAAACCTCCGAAAGAGCAATGGCTAGAAAATCAACATCAAAAACTACCCAAAAACAGTTCTCAAAACTTAACTTTACCCTCACAAATTCTCAAAAATTGGTGGTGGGAAGTTTTTTAGTGATCCTTGGAATCTTACTATTTATAGCACTTCTCTCCTATTTATTCACAGGAGAAAGTGATCAAAGTGTTCTTGGTGACTTTACAAACAGAGCTGTAGAAACTAATAACTGGCTTAGTAAAGTTGGGGCTTGGGTCAGTCAATTACTCATCTACAAAGGATTTGGTATTTCGTCATTTATATTTTCTGGTTTATTATTTTTATCGGGAATTTCGGTTTTGGCAAATTCTTCAAAAAAACGCTTGTGGCGAAATTGGTTTTGGGGAACTATTTTGATTATTTGGGGGTCCATGTTATTTGGATTTGCATTTGATATGGCTCCAAAATTAGGAGGTGTTATTGGATACGAATTAAATCTACTTTTACAAGACTACATTGGAAAAATTGGGACTGCATTATTATTAATATTTTACTTTATCGTTTATATCGCTCTACGTTTTAAAGTAGGTACACAACAAATTGCACACCTATTTGTGCGTACCAAAAAAGAACTCCAATCTGAATTATCAAACGAAAATGATTCATCCACTTCGCTTAATGAGAATTTTTCTGAAGAAAGTGACTCTGTAAAATCCCCATTTGAAGTTTCTTTAGAAAACCTAGAACCTACAATATCTAACCACTCGACTATTGGTTCTCCTAGCGAATTGGAAGTAAATACTCCTAATGAAGAACCTAATGTAGCCGATAAAAAAGAAGAAGCTCTTGTAGAAATGGAAATTGAAGCCAGTGTTGAAGAATTATCTGAAACGGATAACCTTGCTTCAAAATTAGTAGATGACTTTGGTGAAGTTGACCCTACTTTAGAATTGTCAAAGTTTAAATTCCCATCTTTAGACTTGCTTAAAAAGTACGATTCAGAAGGAATTACCATCAACCAAGAGGAATTAGAAGATAATAAAAATAAAATTGTAGAAACTCTCAATAATTATAAGATTGGGATTGCAAGTATCAAAGCAACGATTGGACCGACAGTCACTCTTTACGAAATCATTCCAGATGCCGGGGTTCGAATCTCAAAAATTAAAAATTTAGAAGATGATATAGCGCTTTCACTCTCTGCATTGGGCATCCGAATCATTGCGCCAATTCCTGGTCGTGGAACCATTGGTATTGAAGTTCCTAACAAAAATGCTACGATTGTTTCTATGCATTCTGTAATCGCCTCTCAGAAATTTCAAAAATCAGAAATGGAACTCCCGATTGCTTTAGGAAAAACAATTAGTAATGAAACCTTTGTAGTCGATTTAGCTAAGATGCCTCACCTTCTTATGGCAGGTGCAACAGGACAAGGAAAGTCTGTTGGATTAAATGCGGTTCTCACCTCTTTACTTTATAAAAAACACCCTGCAGAAGTAAAGTTTGTTTTGGTGGATCCAAAGAAAGTTGAACTAACACTTTTTAATAAAATTGAGCGGCATTATTTAGCAAAACTTCCAGATATTGAGGATGCTATTATTACCGACAACACAAAGGTTATTAACACCTTAAATTCGTTATGTATTGAGATGGACAACCGGTATGAGATGCTAAAAAATGCATTTTGTAGAAATATTAAAGAATATAACGAGAAGTTCAAATCGCGAAAACTCAACCCAAATGATGGACATAAATTTTTGCCCTATATCATATTAGTTGTTGATGAATTTGCCGATTTAATTATGACCGCAGGTAAAGAAGTAGAAACTCCTATTGCTCGATTAGCACAGTTGGCAAGGGCTATAGGAATCCATTTGATTGTAGCTACCCAACGCCCATCGGTGAATGTGATTACAGGAATTATAAAAGCCAACTTCCCTGCGCGTATCGCATTTAGAGTGACTTCTAAAATTGATTCTAGAACGATCCTTGACAGTTCTGGTGCAGATCAGTTGATTGGGCGAGGAGATTTATTATACACCCAAGGAAACGATATGATTCGTATTCAATGTGCCTTTGTAGATACGCCGGAGGTTGAAAAACTAACAGATTATATTGGATCTCAAAAAGCCTATCCAAGTGCTTATTTGTTGCCAGAATATATCAGTGAAGAATCTGGCACAAGTCTTGATAATAACATCGACGAAAGGGATCAGCTCTTTAGAGAAGCTGCAGAAGTTATTGTAACCGCTCAACAAGGGTCTGCGTCCTTGTTACAACGGAAATTAAAACTTGGTTATAACAGAGCGGGACGTTTAATTGATCAATTAGAAGCTGCTGGGATTGTTGGCCCATTTGAAGGCAGTAAAGCACGACAAGTACTCATCCCCGATTTTGTGGCGCTTAATCAATTATTGGATCAAGAAATTGAATAAAAATGAAGAAATTTACAACTTTTATATTGACTTTAATTATCGGGGTTTCTCAAGCTCAA
>JAURPF010000022.1 GCA_030835325.1 Flavobacteriaceae bacterium
CTTCAAAATTTTCAATATTTTTAATGATTTGAAAGTGTAAATGCGGGGCGTAATCGCCGTTTACAGAAGAATCTCCCAAATATCCAATACATTGACTTTTAGATATTTGAGTGTTTTTATTTAAATTTTTAATTGATGACTTAGATAAATGACCGTAAAGCGTGTAAAACTCCACTGTATCAATACAATGTTTTAAGACCAGCGTAGGTCCATAGTCCCCATGATTTGTATTGTCTTTGAAGCTATGCACTACCCCATCAAAAGCAGCAAGCACAGGGGTTTCAGCAGCGCACCACAAGTCCATACCTAAATGGATGTTGCGGTTCTCTAATGTATTATTTGCATTAAAATATTCGCTTCGATTGTAGATGGATCGCGATTCTAAATAGCCTCCAAAAGCAATGGATTTATTTCGACTTTGAAGGTATTCATGAATGTACCTAATCCAAGACTGAGAACAACTGACATCAAAATTTTGAAGAGCTTTATTATTTAATGATAAATCTATAGAAACATAGTCGCTTAAATCGACCATAGGTGCAATGACCTTAATTGGGGCTTCTGATAACCTAAATAAAAAAGTATTAAAATCCATTTAATGAAAATTTGAACTAAAGATAAGGACAATCATAAAAACAACCGCATTATAAAAAATTAGATTAATTTAGCGTTAATACTAAGCATGTGGTCAAAAAGCAACTAAATAAAACAGCACTTCAAGAAAAAAAAGGGGTTCCAATCCAAGAAGCCACAAGCGAATATGCGATTTCAAATTTAAAAAAGAAACGTCAGAAACCTCCCTCAACTGCAGCATTACTCGAAGGAATTTTAAATGGAAATACGGCTGCACTTAGTCGTGGTATTACACTCATTGAAAGTCATAATATTGCACACAAATCCAAAGCAAACAAATTGATTGAAAGCTGTTTAGAACATCAAAAACCATCCATTAGAATTGGGATTACTGGAGTTCCCGGAGTAGGAAAAAGTACGTTTATAGAAACGCTTGGTACCTATTTAACTACACTTGGCAAAAAGGTTGCAGTATTAGCGGTGGATCCTAGTAGCAGCCTCAGTAAAGGAAGTATTTTAGGAGATAAAACTCGAATGGATGGGCTGGTCAAAAATCCAAACGCATTTATTCGTCCTTCTGCAGCTGGTGATTCTTTGGGGGGTGTGGCACGTCACACACGTGAAGCCATTACTCTTTGTGAAACAGCGGGCTACGATGTAATTCTGATCGAAACCGTCGGAGTTGGACAAAGTGAAACAGCCGTACACAGCATGGTGGACTTTTTTTTGTTACTAAAAATTGCTGGTGCTGGAGATGAACTTCAAGGAATCAAACGAGGAATTATTGAAATGGCTGATGCTATTATTATCAATAAAGCCGATGGAGACAACCTAACGGCTGCTAAATTAGCAAAGAAGCAATTTGAACGGGCACTTCACTTCTACCCTCCCAAAGCCTCTGGATGGACCCCTAGAGTGCTCCTGTGTAGTGCGACTGAGAACACAGGTGTCGATGCGGTTTGGGATTTAATTACCGACTTTATAGACCACACAAACAAAGTGGGTTATTTTACAAAAAAACGTCAGAAGCAAAATACATTTTGGCTGCTTCAATCCATTGAAAACCAGTTAAAAGATCAGTTTTTTGAAGATGATAAAATCGCTAAAGAATTAAAAATTCAGCTCGAATTAATTGCTAAAAACAAACGCTCTCCATTTGCTGCAGCTGAATATTTACTGAACCTTCACAAAACGGGCTTGTAGACGTTTGAAAATACTGTAAAACAAATAACCCGAGAACACTCCAAAGGTCAATCCGCACACGATATCTAAGGGATAATGAAGTCCCAAGTAAATGCGACTGTAAGCCACTAAAATACTCCAAACAATCATATAATAAATCACTTTTTTATTAACAGGTCGCAACATTAAACCTGTAAAAATTGCCGTTGCCATTGAATTGGATGAATGTCCAGAGAAAAACCCATAGCCCCAACACTCCCCCTGTCGGATGTATTCTAAAACGCCTTCTTGGGCGCAAGGACGAAAACGTTCAAAAGTAAATTTAAATAGGTTTGTAATCTGGTCTGTAAATAAGATCATCCCAGCGATTGTGAGGACTAAAATAACAACTGCTTTAACTGTTAAACGTTTAGCCATCAGATAAATCAAAAAGAGATATAACGGTACAAATGTCAGCTTATTAGTCACTACCATCCAAAACCCATCCCAGAAAGGGCTTCCTAAATTATTAAGATAAAGGAATAGTGAACGGTCAAATTCTAAAAGTTGATCTAACATAATTAATTGTCGTAAGTTGAAACTTCTAAATCATAAAACGTAGTGGCTTCTTTAATAGCGGTTTCCGTTTCCGAAAGTAATTCTTCTTCATCTTGCGAATCAAAATCCTCTAACCATTCTACTTCGTCCGTTTCTAAATTGATGATAAAACGTGGAAATTCCGTATGTATGACATAAATTGCTGTTGGAAATTTTGTATTATCTCCGAGTATAAATTTTGGTAATTCCATGTTAGTTATTATGAGTTTGTATTAAACGGTTTGTTAGAAATATAAATCTAAGATATAAAAAAATTGAGGCCGACCCTAATCCCACTAAAAGTCCAATCCAGATACCTATACTTCCATAAACGTCTTCTTTTCCAAGAAAATAACTCGTCGGGAAGCCAATCACCCAATATGATATAAAAGTCAACAAGGTTGGAATTTTCACATCTTGTAAGCCACGCAATGCCCCTAAAAACACTACTTGAGTACTGTCGCTGAGTTGGAAAAGTGCTGCAACCAACAATAGTTTTGAAGCGATTGCGACCACTTCCTGATTATCTAAATAGTTGTTTACATCTTTTAAATCCAAATATAGCGCTGGAAACTGCTTATGAAATACCAAGAAAAGAATCGCAAATACAGATGCAAATAGAATGCCCATTAAAAATATGGATTTAGCTATACGTTGGAGCTCCACATAGTTTTTCAATCCTTTTTGGTTTCCAACACGAATCATTGCGGTCACACTCAACCCAATAGCAATCATAAAGGTCATAGAAGATAAATTTAGTGCAATTTGATTGGCTGCTTGTTCATTTTTACCCAA
>JAURPF010000023.1 GCA_030835325.1 Flavobacteriaceae bacterium
CAGCAACACCACCTTGAGCCTTAGGAGCAAAAGTAAGTGGAGTTGTAGAATAGGCATCTATTGTGATTGTTTTATCAGTTGTTAAATCTAAGTTCTTAAGTAAGGCAACGTTAGTACCTTGCCAAACTTCGCCTCCAGTAGATGTTAGCTTTGCCACTTGACCTCTGGTACCTCCTGTTTCAGGATCTGGAACTAACTCAGCAGTTGCTCCCCCAAAAGGACCAAAAACAGATCCAGCGGCTTCGAAATCTTGAATAGTTTCTTGTGAAAACCCAACTGTTGTGAGTAGTAGACTCATTAATAGTATAATTTTTTTCATGTTTAATTGTTTTAATGTTATTAGTAAATCCAAATATAGTTTAAACATATTTTAAAATTATCAAACAAAGCAATACAAAACACATACACTCGCAATTATACTAGCTCTTCATAGCAGTGTTGATAATTTTAACCTGTAAAAATTAATAATTTGAAAACTCTAAATTTTTGTTAAATAGATGTAAAAAAATAAAATGTATAGGAATTGTATAGTTACTAATGTTTAATGTTGTGTTTCATTTTATAAACATTTAATAGCCAAAACACTGTAAACATATCAAATTGCCAAAATAAAAGGTAAATACGTATGACAATACAAAAGAATCACTGTAACGGTAAGACACTGTGGAAACGAACAGATTCATAATGACGCATACCTATACAATGAGGATTATTAATAACTCCTTAATGTAAACCAAAAAAAAGAAGCTTCCATTGCTGAAAGCTTCTTTGAAATTAAAGTTGACTAGTTAGTGCCTTAATTCACAAGCAATTTTTTTGTGACTGATTTTGTTCCTTGATCCATTTTAACAAAATAAACTCCAGGATATAAACTAGAAATATTCAACTCTGACTTTACCGTTTGAATAGGAATGACTTGTTTGCCTAACAAATCATATACAGAAACTCTTAAGAGCTCGCTTGAAGCCGTTGAAAATTTTACAAAACCTTTGGCAGGGTTCGGATGCATTTTTACAGAGTTTAATAGGTTGTCATCCAAACCTGCGGTTGAGGCATTTGCTGTAATCTTAATTTCCGAAAGTGAAACATCCACATCTCTTGTAACTACATACATTAGTGCAGAATTATAAGTGTTGGTAGCATGAGTCGGAATAGTAACGGTATACACTGTTTCTGCTGAATTAGAAGCTAATAAAGAAACATTAGCAGTGACTATGGCAGGGTCCACGTTTGGATAAGGATTTGCTTCAAACCTGAAATAAACTTCGGCATCAGCAGCTACTGTAGCCTTAAAGGAAACTTCACCTCCATTTGGAAAGGACAATGAATAAATACTAGCGTTGTTGTTGGCAAATCCAGCCCAGCTCTGTGCTCCTGTAGGAAACGTAAAGGTTTGAGCATAGGTTGTACCATCAAAAGTTCCATCATAAGTTGGATAGTAGTCCGTTTGTGCCATTGCTATGTTTATAGAAATCAATGCAATAAGGAATAAAGTAATTTTTTTCATAATAAATAAATTTTAGGGTTAAGTCTCAATATTAAGAACCCGCCCCCTTGATGCACTAATTTTTGACCACAACAAAAAATATACATTTAATAATTTTATGCTTAAAAAATGATATAATTACCAAATTAACCTGTATAAAATGCGAATAATTTAAGTAAATTGCATTTTGCAATAAAAATTAGCAAACTAAAAATCAAGGCAGTGTTGTAGTTATGTATAGTTAAACAAAAACTTAAAAATTGTATTTAAATTAGAGAATTTGAGGCATTTCGGAGAGTTTGAGGAATATCGGAGAATTTTCATTAGTTTTAAAGCATCTTAAAACAGTCTTAAATAATAAAACATGAGCAATACTTATTATGAGCCTTCCGACTTACGGAAATTTGGAACCATTACAGAATGGAGTGAAGAACTCGGAAAAAAATTCTTTGACTATTATGGGAGTGTCTTTGAAGAGGGAGCACTCAGCGCCCGTGAGAAATCGCTGATTGCCTTAGCGGTATCGCATGTTGTTAAATGTCCCTATTGTATAGATGCTTACACACAAGATGGTCTCAAACGAGGCATCACTAAAGAAGAAATGATGGAAGCAGTCCATGCCGGAGCTGCCATTGAGAGTGGAGCAACACTCGTACACAGTGTACAAATGATGAATAAGTACAAAAAATTATCCATGTAATTTATGAAATTAAAGTCTCTGAAAAAACGTGAAAATGAACTTGCCAATGCCAAACGTCAGTTAGAAATTTTATCCAATGGAATCTTTCAGGATGAGGAACTCCCTACCTTTCGTTCGAAATTAAAAACTCTAAATCTGTTTCCATTACAACCAAAAATATTAGAAATCCTGCAAATTAATGTAGGATATATGTGTAATCAAGTTTGTGCCCATTGCCATGTCGATGCTGGTCCTGACCGTAAAGAAATCATGACCCGTGAAACGATGCAACAATGTTTGGACGTTATTAAAGACACCGGTGCACATACACTCGACCTTACAGGCGGTGCTCCCGAAATGAATCCACTTTTTAGATGGTTTGTAGAAGAAGCCACCAAAGTTGGTGTGAAAGATGTGATTGTACGTTCCAATTTGACCATCATTACCGCTAATAAAAAATACAACGATTTACCTGAGTTTTTCAAAAAACATAAGGTACATGTCATATCCTCTATGCCACACTGGACGGAAGGAAAAACAGATCAACAACGTGGCGATGGTGTTTTCAATGCCTCCATTAAAGCCTTAAAAATGCTAAACGCAGTCGGCTATGGTATGCCAAATTCTGACCTCAAACTCGACTTGGTTTACAACCCCTCAGGTGCCTTTTTACCAGGAAACCAGGCGGCCCTAGAAGCGGATTTCAAAAAAGCGTTGTCCGAGAAATTTAATATTCACTTTCATAATTTATTTTCAATTACCAACCTACCTATCAGTCGTTTTTTAGACTACCTTATAGCGTCTGAAAATTATGAGGATTATATGTATAATTTGGTAGAAGCATTTAATCCCGCCGCTGTGAAAAATGTGATGTGCACCAATACCCTATCGGTAAGTTGGGATGGATGGCTCTACGATTGTGATTTTAATCAGATGTTAGAATTAAAAGTTGACAGTCCTATTCAACACATTCGTGATTTTAATAAAAAAACCCTTAGTAAACGTACTATTTGTATTTCGCAACACTGCTATGGCTGTACGGCTGGCGCAGGAAGTAGCTGCCAAGGAACAGTCGTCCAATAAAATGAAGCACTTAATTTTTTTACTAATAGGCCTATTATGCGTCAAGAGTTTTAGTCAGGACGCTATTAAAGAGGTATTGAATAGATATAATGACCATTCTGTAGCTTATATTACTGTCGATGAGCTCAAAAAATTAACAACACAACCCCTTCTTTTTGATACACGTGAACATGAAGAATATGACATTAGCCATTTAAAGGATGCTATCCACCTGGGATTTAATGAGCTTGATTTTTCAAAAAGCACGAGTTTGCCTAGTGACAAAAATACCACGATTGTCGTGTATTGTTCTCTAGGAATCCGCTCTGAAATCATTGGCAAACAGCTCATCGAGGAAGGCTATACGAAAGTTTACAACTTATATGGCGGCATTTTTGAATGGGTCAATAAAGGCGAAAAAGTTTACGACAACAAACAAGAAACTCAAAAAGTACATGCTTATTCAAAATATTGGGGAAACTACTTATTAAATGGAACTAAAATATATGAATAAAAGTCTGATTCTTGTTTTTGTGAGAAACCCTGAGTTGGGAAAAGTCAAAACACGGCTTTCTAGAACCATCGGAGACAACGCTGCCTTAAAAATATATACCATTTTACTTGCTCATACTGAATCTGTACTAAATTCCATGCCAGTAGATAAAGTTGTATATTACTCTGAAGAAATTCAACAAAACGACTTGTGGAGTGAGAAACTTTATCAAAAAAAACTTCAAAAAGGGTCCGATTTAGGAGCACGTATGCAAAACGCCTTCGAAACAGCTTTTAAGGAGTTGTATGAAAAGGTAGTAATTGTGGGAAGTGATTTATTTGATTTGAACACAACTCATATTGAGGACGCTTTTCAGGCTTTAGAAAATCACGAGCTTGTCATAGGGCCATCGCTAGACGGAGGTTATTATTTATTAGGGATGAAAAAACTACATTCCGCTGTATTTAAAAATAAACTATGGGGAACTGACTCCGTTTTAGATGCGACTTTAAACGACTTAAAACAACAAACTGTTAAAGTTTTGGAAGCTTTGAATGACATTGATACATTTGAGGATTTAAAAGCACATCCAGAACTGTTAAAAACGATACTAAACGATGAAAAAATTTATTGAAGAAACCTCAAATTATCTCAAAAAAAAAGGGTTTGAGTCCCCAGAGGTCGGAATCATCCTTGGCACTGGATTGGGTCAACTTTTAAAGCACGTTGAGATCATTAAGGAAGTGAGTTACAATCACATTCCTAACTTCCCAACAGCAACGGTTGAGTTTCATAAAGGGAAATTAATCTACGGCACTCTTGAGGGGAAAAAAGTCATTGTCATGCAAGGGCGGTTTCATTTATATGAAGGCTATACTCTACAAGATGTCACCTATCCTGTACGCATTATGAAACACTTGGGTATTACAACGCTGTTAATTTCCAATGCCTCTGGCGCAATAAATTTAGATTACAAAAAAGGAGAATTGATGCTCATCGAGGATCATATTAACTTACAAGGTGGCTCTCCTTTAGCATTTAAAGGCGTCGAACATTTAGGGGAACGTTTTGTGGATATGAGCGCCCCTTATGATGCCACTCTCAATACCCATTTTGAGTCGATTGCCCTAAAAAATAACATCAAATTACACAAAGGCGTGTATGTGAGTGTGGTTGGACCTCAACTCGAAACACGTGCCGAATACAAGATGCTAAAAATCATGGGGGCCGATGCCGTAGGAATGAGTACAGTTCCAGAAATTATTGTGGCAAATCATCTTAAATTAAAAGTAGCGGCTGTTTCTGTTTTAACCGATGAATGTGATCCTGAAAACTTAAAACCCATTGATATTACGGAAATTATTGAAATGGCTACAAAAGCCGAACCTGATATGATTACCCTGTTTAAAGAATTAATAAAAAAAATAGCATGAGTTACCTAGACACTACGCACGACGTTTACAAAGAAGCCGCCCTCAGTCCTGATATTGGACTATGCTGTACCACCAACCCCATTTGGGAACTTCCAGGTCTGAAAATTCCAAAGATTATGCAAGAGATGAATTATGGATGTGGAAGCACCGTTCATGCCCGAGATCTAACCAATAATCCAAAAATATTATATGTGGGTGTTGGTGGCGGAATGGAATTGCTGCAATTTGCCTATTTCAGTCGTCAAAAAGACGGTGTGATTGGAGTGGATATAGTCGATGAAATGTTAGAGGCTTCCAAAAAAAATTTCATTGAAGCAGAAGCCCAAAATTCTTGGTTCAATAAAGATTTTGTGAGTCTCAAAAAAGGAGATGCGCTCAACTTACCCGTCAAAGATAACAGCATTGATGTGGCAGCACAAAATTGTTTATTTAATATTTTTAAGGTCGAAGAGCTCAAAAAAGCAATTTCTGAAATGTATCGGGTGCTAAAGCCACATGGGAAATTGGTAATGAGTGACCCTACCTGTGAGCAGCCCATGAACGACAGGCTTCGGGAGGACGAGCGTCTTAGAGCTTTGTGTTTGAGCGGAAGTATTCCAATTGCTGAATATGTGAAGATGCTCACAGATGCCGGATTTGGAACCATCGAAATAAGAGCTCGAAAGCCCTATAGAATTCTAGACCCCCTTCATTATAATACAGAAGAATTAATTTACATAGAATCGATTGAAGTTGCTGCCATCAAAGACCCAATGCCTACAGACGGGCCATGTGTTTTTACAGGAAAAGCAGCGATATATTACGGCAAAGAAGCCTTTTTTGACGATAAGGCAGGTCATGTTTTAGTGAAAAACCAACCCTTAGCCATTTGTGACAAAACCGCTGCAGCCCTGACAAACTTAAATCGAAACGACATCTATATTAGCGACTCCACCTTCCATTATGATGGTGGAGGTTGCTGTTAACCTACACAATTCATGAAACAGATCTCCTTTTTAATTTGTGGTTTACTTCTGTGGTTTTGTACTGCCAGTGCTCAAACTATAGACCATTCTAAATGGACGGATGTTTTACAAGTTTATGTTGCTAAAAATGGAAGCGTAAACTATAAGGATTTACAAAATAATCGAATAGTTTTGAATGACTACCTTAATGATTTAGCCTCAAATTCTCCCAAAGACAACTGGAGTAATGCCGAAAAAAAAACCTATTGGATCAATGCTTATAATGCCTATACAATTCAAATGATTCTAGATAATTATCCTCTTAAAAGTATCAAAGATATTACCGACCCATGGAGTCAAACTTTTTTTAAAATCAACGGTATGACGATGTCTCTCAACACTATTGAACATAACATCTTAAGACCTATGGGCGATCCGCGAATTCATTTCGCCATTGTATGTGCATCAGAGTCGTGCCCAAAACTTTTGAATTATGCTTATGAGGCCGAGACTTTGAACGATCAATTAGATCAAGCTGCAAAGGAATTTATAAACGACGCTTCAAAAAATAATATAACAGCCTCTCAAATTACTATTTCAAAAATCTTCAAATGGTTTAAATCTGATTTCCCAAAAGGAGCTGCTTTTATTAACTACCTAAACAAATACAGTACGTTGAAAATTCACCCCGAAACAAAAATAAACTTTCAAAGCTATAATTGGTCTCTGAATGAATAGGATCAGTATCATTATACCTGTTTTAAATGAAGCCAAAAC
>JAURPF010000024.1 GCA_030835325.1 Flavobacteriaceae bacterium
GAAAATTATTGGCCAAATTGCGGTGAAATAGATATCATGGAATATGTGGGAAGAATGCCTGGAAAAATCCACACCACACTGCACACCAAGGACAGTTATGGTATCTCAAAAAACACAAAAATAACGACTGTAGAAGAAATTGAAACTGGATTTCATATCTACAAAATGCATTGGAACGAAAGCCAAATTAAATTTTCTATTGATGATCAAGAAATATACACTTTTGCTCCTAATGAAAAAACAGCTGAAATTTGGCCTTTTGATAAGCCATTTTACTTAATTCTTAATTTAGCTGTTGGGGGTTACTTTGGAGGTTTTGAAGTAGATGATACTATTTTTCCGCAAGAATTCATCATTGATTATATTAAGGTTTATAAAGACATTAATCTTTAAGCAATAGACCAATTGCCTTTAAAATAGCGGAAGAAGCACCTGTATTTTTTTCTATGTATGCTTTATTTTTCTCCCCGCTTTTTTCACGAAACTCCATGTCTTCGACAAATGTATCAAGCGCACTACTAAAGCTTGCAGCACTGTCGATACTGATTAGCCCTCCTAAGTTCATCAATTCTTTAGCTTCTGGAAATTTACTGAAATTTTTACCTATAATTATAGGCACGGCAAATACGGCTGGTTCCAGTACATTGTGTAGTCCGCTTGAGCCCATACCACCGCCAACATAAGCTATGTCAGCATAGTTGTAGATCTTAGAGAGTAAGCCTACAGTGTCAACGATAAAAACTTGTTTTTCTGACAGCTCCTCGTGTTTATATTCTGAATATAAGACTGCTTTAACGCCAAAATATTTTTTCAATCTTTGGATGCCCTGTTCCTCAATAGAATGAGGGACGATGATAAATTTCATTTTTTGATCTGCATTTTGAACGTATGGAACTAAAATATCTTCGTCCTCTTTCCATGTGCTTCCTGCAACAACACAAAACTTTTCGTCTACAAATTCGTTTATAAATGAAAGTGAGTTTTTTTCTTTTAATTGATTTGAAACACGGTCAAATCTATTGTCTTTCGCAACTGTAGCGTTAGTGTATCCAATTCCTTGGAGTAATTCTTTAGACTCGATATTTTGTGTAAAAATATGATCAAAACTAAAAAACAGCTTTTGCCATTGTTTCCCATAAAACTTAAAGAAATGCTGATCAGGGCGCAACAATGCTGAAATTAAAATAACTTTTGCGTTATGATTTTTTAACGCTTTAAGGTAGTTTGGCCAGAATTCATATTTCACAAAGACTACTAGTTTTGGATGGGTTAATGCCAAAAACCGTTGAACCTGTTTTCTAGTGTCTAAGGGCAAATACACTACGATTGACGTAATTGGATTTTGCTTGCGAATCTCGTATCCAGATGGCGAAAAAAAAGAGAGTACTATTTTTGACTTTGGATATTTAGATTTTAATAGTTCGAAGACCGGTAGCCCCTGTTCATATTCTCCAAGTGAGGCACAATGAAACCAAAAGACCTGATCGTCTTTATGGATGTTTTCTTGAAGAATTTTGAAGGTGTTTTTACGGCCATCAATCCCTTTTTTTAGTTTTTTACTCATACCTCCGAGTATTGGAAGCAAGGTTCGAGTCAATTTAATTATAAGATTATAGATAGCCATCAAAGTGCTTTAGTTTAAAACAAAAATACATTCTTTATCTTAATTTTAGCATTTGCCCAATGCTATTTTTGTATTTTTGTAACGCACAAATTCGCAGATTTGTTCATTAAAATAGCACTATGAAAAAAATTCAAATGGTTGATCTGAAAGGTCAATACGCTCCTATAAAAGACCAGGTCAACTCCTCTATACAAGAGGTGATTAATACAACTTCATTCATCAATGGTCCAAAAGTTAAAGCGTTTCAAAAAAACCTTGAAGATTATCTAGGCGTAAAGCATGTAATTCCTTGTGCCAATGGCACCGATGCATTGCAAATTGCCATGATGGGCCTTGGGTTGAAGCCTGGTGATGAGGTTATTACAGCCGATTTCACATTTGCTGCAACCGTCGAAGTTATTGCTCTTTTAGGCTTAACTCCTGTATTGGTCGATGTTGATTCTGAAAATTTCAACATCGATATTGAAGCAATTAAAAAGGCAATTACCCCAAAGACAAAAGCCATAGTGCCAGTACACTTATTCGGCCAGTGTGCTCATATGGACGAAATTATGGAACTTGCCAAAGCACACCAATTATACGTTATAGAAGACAATGCTCAGGCAATAGGGGCTACCTACACTTCAAAAAATGGAACCAAAGCCAAGGCTGGCACTATTGGTCATATCGCTTCAACTTCCTTCTTTCCATCTAAAAATTTGGGATGCTATGGGGATGGCGGTGCCATTTTCACTAACGACGATGATTTAGCCCATACCATCCGTGGAATTGTAAATCACGGAATGTACAAACGCTATCATCATGATGTGGTAGGGGTGAATTCTAGGTTAGATTCAATTCAGGCAGCTGTTTTAGATGCTAAATTACCGCATTTAGACTCCTATAATAAAGCGCGTCAGAATACCGCTCGAAAATATAATTTGGCATTTAAAGATCACCCCAATATTATAACGCCTAAAGCGGGGAATGGATGTGTTACACTATGTGATAACTGCGATTGTCACGTTTTTCATCAGTACACCTTAAAACTTAAAAATGTGGATCGAGATGGTTTGGTAGATCACCTTAATGCAAAAGGTATCCCATGCGGTGTATATTACCCTATTCCA
The DNA here is from genome assembly GCA_030835325.1 of Flavobacteriaceae bacterium. Taxonomy (GTDB): domain Bacteria; phylum Bacteroidota; class Bacteroidia; order Flavobacteriales; family Flavobacteriaceae; genus Hel1-33-131. Next base: position 2,734 of record JAURPF010000024.1, read on the forward strand.
TTGCACAACCAAAAAGCATATCAAGACGATCGTTACGACGATAAAGATTTCCAAATCACTAACCAACTATCCAATGAAGTAATTTCACTCCCAATGCATACTGAACTTGACGACGAACAAATAGAATTTATTACGAGCTCAGTTTTGGCATACTTAACCTAAAAACAAAAATCATGAAAAAGCTAATTTTAATTTTATGTGTATTGCAAATGAATTTGAGTGCTGCTCAAAATATATATTTGCATTGTGGTCAACTTATTGATACCGAAAAGGGTGTGGTATTGACCAAAAAAACAGTTATTGTTTCAGGTGAAAAAATAAAAGCCATTAAAAACGGTTTTGTAGTTCCTGAAAATCCTAAAGATGTACTTGTAGATTTAAAATCTAAAACTGTAATGCCAGGGCTCATCGATATGCATGTGCATATGGAAAATGAATATAATCCTGCACGTTACATGGACCAGTTTACCGCAAATGAAGCTGATGTTGCTTTTAAATCGGTTAATTATGCAGAAATTACTCTTTTGGCAGGGTTTACAACTGTACGTGATCTCGGTGGTACGGGGGTTAATATAGCACTGAGAAATGCCATTAATAACAATACGATTGTAGGGCCTAGAATTTTTACTGCAGGCAAGGCTATTGCGACTACAGGAGGTCATGCTGACCCAACTAATGGTAGAAACAAACTTCTGATGGGAGACCCAGGGCCTGAGCAAGGCGTAATTAACAGCCCTGATGAAGCACGTAAGGCCGTGAGGCAACGTTACAAAAATGGCGCGGATAACATTAAAATTACTGCTACAGGTGGCGTGCTGAGCGTTGCGAAAAATGGTCAAAATCCCCAGTTTACAATAGAAGAAGTAAAAGCAATTTGCGCAACTGCTAAAGATTACGGAATGATTATAGCGGCACATGCGCATGGTGATGAGGGAATGCAGCGCGCGGTAATCGGTGGCGTTACAACTATTGAACATGGGACAAAAATGAGCACGAAAACCATGGACTTAATGAAACAGTATGGCACTTATTTTGTACCCACAATCACAGCTGGGAAAGCTGTTGCTGAAAATGCAAAAATTGAAGGATTTTACCCTGAAATTATTGTTCCAAAAGCCTTAGAGATAGGGCCCAAAATCCAAAGTACTTTCGCCAAAGCATACAAGCGTGGTGTGCCTATCGCTTTTGGAACCGATGCCGGAGTTTTTCCTCATGGCCTCAATGCTAAAGAGTTTGGGTATATGGTCGAAGTGGGGATGCCAGAAATGGAAGCGATTCAGTCAGCAACCATAACTAACGCTAAAGTCTTGGGTTTAGCCGATCAATTAGGTCAAATCAAAACTGATTATATAGCTGATATTGTAGCCACTGATTCTAATCCCATAGACGATATTTCTGCTATGGAACGCATAGATTTTGTAATGAAAGCGGGTAAGATTTACAAAAAATAGAAATTAGCTTTCTAGTGTTGTTTCCTTTTTTTGCTTGTATGAAGCAATAATGAGCAATATCATTCCTGTTGTCACTGATAAATCTGCGAAATTGAAAATTCCGGTTTGAACAAATCCAAAATCCATAAATAAGAAATCTGTTACAGATCCAAACATGAATCGATCATACAGATTGGCAATACCACCTCCTGCAACAGCACTAAACCCAACTATTGAGAACTTATCGAGCTCAGTATTAGTGAATAGATAATGAAGTACAACTCCCAATACGATTACGGGTAGAATCAAAAGAA
>JAURPF010000025.1 GCA_030835325.1 Flavobacteriaceae bacterium
ATCAAAACAAGCTACTTCGCGTAAAAAGATGATCGATAAGCTAAATATTGAAGATATCAAACCGTCAAGTCGACGTTACCCTGCCATTATTTTTGAGCAGGAACGAGAGGCGGGAGATCAAATTTTAAATATTGAGGGTTTAAAAGCAAGCCTAGATGAAGAAATCTTATTTCAAGATGTGAATATTAATCTAGCAAAGGGTGACAAGGCAGTGATTTACTCTAAAGACTCGCGTGCTGTTACCGCCTTTTATGAAATAATAGCGGGTGATGCTAAACCAACTGCCGGAAAATTCCAGTGGGGAGTTACTACTACACAGGCCTATTTACCCTTAGATAATTCGAAGTATTTTAAAGAACCAATGAGTTTGGTTGATTGGTTACGTCAATATGCACAAACTGAAGAAGAACGAGAAGAAGTGTTTATTCGTGGTTTCTTGGGTAAAATGATCTTTAGTGGGGAAGAAGCCCTAAAACAATCAAACGTTCTTTCTGGAGGAGAAAAAGTGCGTTGTATGCTCTCTAAAATGATGATGTCACGTTCCAATGTTCTTATGCTAGACGAACCTACCAATCATTTGGACCTTGAGTCAATAACTGCTTTCAACAATGCTTTGAAGAATTTTAAAGGAAATGTCCTTTTGACCACCCATGATCACGCCTTCGCCCAAACGGTAGGAAATCGCATCATAGAATTGACACCAAATGGCATTATTGATCGTTACCTCACTTTCGATGAGTATATGACTGATCCCAAAATCAAGGAGTTGCGCAACAAGTTGTATGCCTAGTTTTGCGCTCTTCTGTTTCTAATTAATCCTCGAGTATCTTTATTCGTATAATTGAAGAGATGAATCAATTTTCGATCTTCAATGAGTCTTCAGTTTGATTAAAACCTTCAGGATTACGCAGAAATTCTAATTCATGCTTGGTTGTCAAATGACCTCCAAAAACGGTCATTCCATAATCGTAGAATACAATCTGAGTAGGGAACTCTTTAATATTATACGCTTCAATATATTCCTTTGCCTTTTTTGAATTTGAATTGAGAATTTCTAGTTTGTACCTTGAAAGTTCTTTTTTCACATCACTTTTTTTATAGATGCTATCAAGGAGTTTATGACAGAGACTGCAATTGTCAGTATAGATGGTAATAAGTTTATCCTGTGCATTCACAAATAAACCCATTGCAAGGCTAAAAAAAATTATAAGATAGATTTTCATATTTGTAGGTTAATTAGACGTGGTATAGATATGGGATATCATTTACTAAATTAATAAAATTATATTTAATAATAACATTTTGCTTAATAATGTTGATAGACGCATATTAACAACAAACTTTTTGTTTAAATAAAAGCGTATATTTAAACAAAAACATCTCATTATGTCCAGCAAATTTTTTGGAAACAGAACAACAAAGAACGAAGATAAATCGACTGCTAAGAAAGCACCAAAGGCTAAAGGAAGTTCGAGAAGTAACACCGGAGTTCGTAAAGTAGGTCGCGGGAAATAACGAACGGTTATGTAAAGTGATCGCATCGCTTGATGAAATGATTTATTGTGCATTGGTTTAGATAAATTCTACCCATAGTCAATAGGGAAAAGAAGTTTAAAAGTAAATATGCTAATCAAGCGAGAAAAAGCATTCATTGATTAGGCAAATACAAAATAGGTGCTAACGACAATCACAATTACGATTGTGCCAGCTACTTTAACATGCTTCCATGGGGTAATATCGACCTGTTCAGTAAACAACTGCTCATAAGCCCCTTCTCTGGGCTTAAGTTTACCAATCAGCAACATTATTCCAATATTAAAGAGGAATAGAATTGCCATGATATGCAGAAAATGCGGGTAAGTTCCTCCGTTTTCAATTACATAAGACTTCAGGAAGAACTGGCTAAAAGTATACAAAATTACTCCAGATCCCATAGCGATTTTTGCCGCAATGGCTGGAACATACTTTGTGAGATAGCCAACCAAGATAATTGTCAAGATAGGGATGCTGTAGCAACCGTTGATCTCTTGGAGATAGCCAAAGAGTCCCTCTGGAGCGTTGGCAATGGTGGGCGCAATGAACATGGACATAAGCGCTAAGGCGATACCAAATATTTTACCGGCTTTGACCACCTGGCGTTCACTAGCATCTTTTTTAAAGTATTGCTTGTAAATATCTAAGCCAAAAAGAGTAACTGAACTGTTTAATGCAGAATTAAAGGAACTTAAAATTGCACCAAAAAGTACGGCAGCGAAGAACCCTAGGAGTACGGGAGGCAAGACTTTGTTCACCAATAAACCATAGGATTGATCGGCTTGACTAGCGTCGAGTGTACCCCCAAAAATATAAAAGGCGATGATTCCCGGCAATACAACAATTAGTGGCCCAAGTATTTTTATAAAGGCGGCCAAGATCAATCCTTTTTGTCCTTCAATTAAGTTTTTGGCAGCTAGGGCACGCTGAATGATGGCTTGGTTGGTTCCCCAATAGAAAAGTTGCACTAACATCATTCCTGTAAAAAGAGTGCTGAAAGGAATGGCAGAATCATCTGCGCCTATTGCCTTAAATTTTTCTGGACTGTGATTGTAAATGGTTTTCATTCCGTCCCAAAGACTTCCATCACCCACATAAATCAACCCAAAAACAGGAATCATTAGCCCTCCAATCAATAATCCAATTGCATTTACTGTATCCGAGACTGCAACAGCCTTTAATCCTCCAAAAATTGCATATACAGAGCCAATTAAGCCAATAGACCAAACAGTAACAACTAAAGTGGTGCTTTTGTCTAGATTCAACACATTGGTTAAATCAAACATGCCAATAAGGGCTATAGCTCCAGAATACAGAACAATGGGGAGCAATACCACCACATATCCACTAAGGAAAAGTCCAGAGGTGATGGACTTTGTTGCAGTGTCATAGCGTCGTTCTAAAAATTGTGGGATGGTGGTCAATCCACCCTTCAAATAACGAGGTAATAGCACCATAGCAGTTACCACCATAGCAATAGCTGCTAGTGTTTCCCATGCCATCACAAGAATACCCTCATTAAAAGCCGATCCGTTGAGACCCACCAGTTGCTCTGTAGATAAATTGGTTAGTAAAAGTGAAGCAGCAATTACGGGAGCTGTTAGACTTCTACCACCCAAGAAGTAACCGTCTTCGGTGTTTTCATTTGTTTTTTTTGTGGCAATATAAGCCACTATTCCCACGAGGAGGGTAAAGGCAATAAAAATGATGAATTGCATAGGATTTGGTTTAGTTCAATTGAATCATTTAAAAATATGAAAAATAATCCTCGGCAGGGTTTAAAATCTTGTGTTTATGCTCAATTTGGTATTGAGCAGCAAAGATTAGTTGAATTCAACTTAAGCTGATTTCTCTGAGAATTAGAAAAGAAGGGATGATCTTACAGTATGTTACTGAGTATTTCGCTTGCTTTGTCAAATTCATCTCTATGAACAAAGACGCGTTGCATCATTGGAGCTGTTGCGCCAAAACCCGCTAGGCGGGCCGATTCACTTTCGTCTTTGATTACAGGCCTAATGCTTGCTTCTGCAAGAGCCGTTTTAATGGCCAATACATCGATGGTTGAACCGGTAAATAAATGTTGGTAGGTAGATTGAGACATAGCACTAATTTAAGCTTTATTGTATTTACTGTTCCAAATTGCAGGGTTAAAGTTTTTGCCCAAAGCAAAACCGTAGAATAAAACAATGGATGCAATGGCTTTAAACATGAAGAAATAGACCATCCAATAGGTCGACCAAGAGGTCGTTTTGCTAAAAATTGCCATTGGTGTCAATGAAGTCGCTATCCAACTAATGCCCATGATCAACACCAATAAATTCCAAATGTTTTTAAAGGGCCACATAAATAGTTTTCGAAATGGACTTAAATCATCTCCCCATTGATGAATTAGGTAGAAATAATCGTTTCCAATGGGGACAAAGAGTAAGGGATCATCGGTGTTTTTTAGGCGAAATAGTTTGGATGGCGCCATTATTTTAAATCCAGATAGGGTAGTGCCATGAACTGCCTCTAAGCGGGCAATTTTATCAAAAGCTTCTTGGGGTAAATCGTTTTTAAAATACTTAAGGTCTAAAAAGCGTAAGCGATAATCGATACAAGTATTTTTAATGTTGTCAATGTGGAAAATATTGGCAGCGGCTAACTTATCTAAATCAAAATCATTTACACCAGTTGGTCTAGAAATTAGCTGATTAACGGACTCCATAAAAGATGTATTGGATCTGTTTGCATCTTTTAATTTTTCCGCAATATTGGTTGGTTTAAATAGTTTCATCTTCATCATCATCAATCGCTTTATAGTGTAAATTTAAGGATTATAATGCTACCCCCCAAATCAATTATCACGGCTAAAAATATTCACATTAGCGCAAAACGGCTCCAAAATCATTTTCAAAGGTAACTTTCAATTTTTGCATAACCTTATCGATGTATTTATCTGTTAGGGTCTTATTGGGATCGTAGAAATGAAAGCTTAAGCCGTAGGATTTTTTTCCTTGCGGAAGGTTCTTTCCTTGATATACATCAAACAAGTTGACATCTGTAAGTATTTTACGATCAACTTTAGCAGCGGCTTCTTTTAATTCTTGGAAACGAATGGTATCATCAATCAATAATGCAAAATCTCTTCGAGATGAGGGAAACTTAGGTGTGGGTTGTACTTCAATGTCTTTTGGAAAAGCGAGTTCAAAGAGGGTAGCAAAGTCAATTTCAGCGTAAACAACTTCTTGATCAATGGAAAAATTGTTCAATAATTTC
>JAURPF010000026.1 GCA_030835325.1 Flavobacteriaceae bacterium
TACTTGCAATTAACCATTAATATTTTAAAAATGAAAAATTTAAAAAAATTAATTTTAGTATTTGTAGGACTTCTTTTTGTGTCTTGCGGAGGGAATCCTAATTACGAAAAAAACGTGGCAACAGCTCAAAAATTGTTTGCACTTCATGGGGAAGAAAAACTTGATGAGCAACTTGCTTTAGTTAGTAAAGATCTCAAACTGTACACGCCAATGTATGGTTCTTCGGAACCCTTAGGATATGATGCATATGCATCTATTCTAAAAGGATATCAAGATAACTTTGAGGACATTAAATACAATGCTCAAGCTTGGCTTCCTGGAGTTGATACATTAACTCTCAAACCCGACGGAAGTGTTAGGACCTATGGTACTTGGACAGGAAAAAATTCAACCACTGGCAAAGAGCTTAACCTAAATGGGTATTGGTATTTTAATTTTGATGCCGAAGGAAAAGTCATAGCTCAAGGCGACTTTTTTGATTATGGAGGAATGATGCAGGCTGTTGGAGCTAAAAACCCGGTTTTAGTAACACTGAAAGTTTTGCCAGGAAAAAAACAAGTGATGATAGATCTTCTTAATACTCCTGATGGTTTACAAGCTACAAGAGATTATGATGGATGTCTATCTCTTGAGGCCTTCTTTAATGATGAAACCAATACCTATTACGTTTATGGAGATTGGGCGTCATATGAACATTATCAAAGCTATCTTGACTGGAGATTTAACGGCGATGAGAGCAAAATGGCACAACAAGTAATGGCACTTTGTGTTGGTGGACAAGAAGGATTAACTCCTATATTTCCTAACTCAGATTACTCATCATTTAGTAATTAATAATTAAAATCTGTTTGCCTATAAAGAGTCTATTCAAACAAGAAATTGCGTGGTGACTTTTGATGATAGGAGGAGCCAGTTATAAAGCCTTTACAGCAATGTATAGGCTTTTTTTTGGCCTTTATTGGCTTACCAACTCTTTTTCTAACTGTTCTAAAGATTTTCCCTTTGTTTCTGGTAACAGTTTTAAGAGCACAAAGAAGCCTACCAAAGCAATTGCTCCAAAGATGAAAAAGGTCAATGCATTTCCTAAATTTGAAAGCTCCCAAGGGAAAATCAATTGCACCAAAGAACTAATAAGGGAGTTTATAAATGCAATAACTCCGATGGCTAAACCTCTATACTTCAAAGGGTATAACTCGGAAAGCAGCACCCACATAACGGGCCCTAGTGAAAACGCAAAACAGCCAATAAACCCTAGAATTCCGATGAGGACCAACGTGGCATTTATACGCGTTGCCGCTTCCAAAATGACGCCATCATTTTTTAGATATGTTGCATTGCCTAATGCAGATTTTACAGCGTTTTTAAAATCGATATCATTAGCAAATCCTTTTTCAGCAACGGGCATTAATTTTTCCGAATCAGAAAATGCAAACTGTGCAATTTTTTCTTCCGAAAGTTGATAGGTTGCTTGATTAAAACCATACGCACATAACAGTAAACTCACCGCAATACCAGCCGTGCCAATTAATAGGAGGGGTCTTCTTCCCATTCGATCAATTAAATAGATGGCAACAAATGTGAAGAGTACCGAAATAGTGCTTAATAATACCCCCGACGAAAAGGCTGCATCAGTGCCAATACCTGTTTGTTTAAAGATAGAAGTTGCGTAGAAGTAAACGGCGTTTATCCCCGTAATTTGTTGTAGAACGCCTATAACTAACCCTATAACTAAAATGAAGCGCAACGATCGTTTGAAGAGATCCGTTAGTTTTAAATCAGATTTGTCTTTATTAGCATGTATGCTTTTTTCTATGGAACCAACTTCTGTAGGGCCTCTTTCATTTCCGTGAACTGTTATTAAAACCTGTTTTGCATCAGAAACGCGATTTTTTAAATACAGCCAACGCGGGCTTTTTGGCACAAAAAACAAGAATATGAAGTATAAAACAGCTGGAATTAATTCGACTCCTAACATCCATCTCCAAACAGTTTCATCTGTGAGAAAGCTACTTTCTGGGGTGTTGTGTTTATTAAAAAAGTAATTACTTAAAAAGGCCGCGAAAAACCCAAACACAATATTTAATTGTTGAATGGTCACTAATTTACCTCTGTTTTCGGCGCTTGCTATTTCTGCGATATACATGGGTGCTAACACCAAGGCAGCTCCAAAAGCCAAGCCTCCAATCATTCTTGCGATATAGAGCATCTCATAAGAAGATGCCGCAGCAGAAAACACTGCTGAAATAGCATATAGAAACGCAACAAAAATGAGTAATTTCTTTCTACCGAAAAGATCGCTTAATCTTCCAGAAAATAGCATCGCAATCATGGCTGCAAATGAGGGCGCACTTACAACCCATCCAGACTGTATTTCATTTAATTCAAACTCCGGTCCAGCAAAAGACATGACTCCAGAAATAATTCCAGCATCAAACCCAAAAAGGAAGCCTCCAAGTGACACTACAAATGCAATAAAAACTAATTTTTTGTTCATAATCTGTTGGATTTAAAATCTAAATTTTTAGTGAATGATAAATTGTAACGCTTGCGGGTCAATTTCTATAACGGTTACACATTATCAACCATAAACTTGTATGAAATTTTAGTATCAGTTGGGTTCATAACAACAGTAACGATCTTACCATCTTAATTCATAAACGAGGTGCTTTCAATAGGGGTTCGGCTTGTTGTTGTTCTCATGCGTAAGACGCCAAGTTTAATGAATTTTGATAAGTGACTAATATAGTAATAAGTAGGGGTATATCTAAATTTGTCGATCTTTTTATTTGCATGAATAAAAACAAAGCAGAAACTTTGAACGGGATTTGGCTCTCCTTTTTTGACTTTAAAAAGATTCCAACTGGTTCAATCTACAACGCCACTATTGAAGTCATTAATCAGGGAGTTTCCATAGCGATCTGCATTTAGCCAATGCAAAAATCGTTTTATATAAGGATGCTCTAAGAAAACGACATATAACTAAGGTCTGTATTTCATCAAAAGGAGTGTTTATAAATTAGATATTTATACTTGTTAATTGCAATTTATTATTTATTATATTTACACTTTAACCTTAAAAATAAAAAAATGAAAAAGTCAATTTTAGCCGTATTAATAACCACAGTATTAATCTCATGTACCAATGCTCCATGCCCAGAAGCTGCACCAAAAGCAATTGGACATGAAGTGAGTGAAGACGGAACTAAACTCCCATTATACACTGGCGATTTGTCAACCCTAGCTATTTGGGAACAATATATTAAGGCTCATAACGAAAGAGATTTAGACGCCATTCGAAGTTTAAATGCAGTAGAAGGCTTTAAAGCTTATGCTCCAAATGGTATGGTCATTGAAGGTACTGAGGCACATGTAGAATTTTTGACCGCTTGGTTTGCGGATGCGAATCCAAAATGGAAAACAAGCTATCTTATTGAAAATGAATTTACCAACAAAAAAGGAGAATTACGTCAATGGGTTACTTCTGGACATGGAGTTACTTTGACAATTGAAGGAGAAGAAGTAAAGCTAGGTCAGGTACATGATGCACTCATTGTGGACGGAAAGATTCAAATGTTTTATGTAACAGAACGTGTACTCGCAGAAGGGGAGTAATTACGTTGTTCTATAAAATTAAAAAGCCTCTTCAAATTTGTAGAGGCTTTTTTTTAGCTAAAAATAAGATCACTTAATCATTATGCGCACCGTCACAAAAAGGAATATCTTGAGTTTTACCGCAATTACACAAAGAAAATCGGTTGCGTTTTGCGATTGGATTTCCTTCGCTATCTAACAAAATGACGTCTTTGGCATTGGTTACCACAACTTTTCCAGAAGCAGTAACTTGAATAGTAGGTTGTATTTTTTGTTCCATATTACTTATAAGTTTAATTGGTTTTTTTAAGAGAATATGACGGTTTTATTATTATAAACCATCACTTTGCGATCCAGATGTAATTTGATTCCTGTAGATAACACTATTTTTTCTAAATCACGACCTTTTGAAACCAAATCTGAAATAGAATGAGTGTGTGATACGCGTGTCACATCTTGCTCAATAATTGGTCCAGCATCCAATTCTACAGTGACATAATGAGAAGTTGCTCCGATAATTTTAACCCCTCTTTTGTAAGCAGAATGATAGGGCTTAGCCCCCACAAATGCAGGTAAAAAAGAGTGGTGTATATTAATAATTTTATTTGGATACTGATTAATAAATCCTTCAGGAATGATTTGCATATAACGTGCCAACACAATAAAGTCAATTGCGTGTTCCGCCAAAAGAGCTAAATGCTTGGCTTCTGCTTCGGATTTGTTGTCTTTGGTGACAGGCACATGAAAAAAGGGAATCCCAAAACTATTGGCTATCGGTTTTAAATCTAAATGATTACTGACAATCAAAGGAATTTGTAAAGCCAATTCACCCGACTTATAACGTCCTAAAATATCATACAAACAATGGTCGTATTTAGACACAAATAATGCCATTTTAGGGCGGTAGGCCGCTGTGTGAAGTTCCCAACCCATATCAAATAGATCCGCAATTTTTTGCTGAAATTGTGTTTTAAAATCTGACGTATTAAAGGAGGTCTTTTCAAATTCTCCCTCCAAGCGCATGAAAAATACTTCCTGTTCTTGATCTACATGCTGATCGATATAAACAATATTTCCTCCTTTTGATGCAATAAAATTAGTTACCGCCGCAATAATCCCTGACTGGTCCTTGCAATGGATGAGAATTGTAATTTTTTTCATGTTTGTAAAATTAAGAAAAAAATAAAAGTCAACCGTTTAATTTTTGATTAATAAAACCATCCTTGTTAAATCCGCAATTTTAGAAGATTTTATTAGATATTATACACAACACTGTGAAAATAGTTCTTTGTAAATCAATACAATTCTTCAAAACTTCAATAGCAAAATTAAAGTTCAGTCGTCAGCAGCAAATCATAAAGATCACATTCAAAAGCAATCAACAAATTTATTAGGATAGGAAAAAGCGAAATGTGATATAATATTTATATCTTTCCAAAATTATTCGGGATGTGGCGCAGTCCGGTTAGCGTACACGGCTGGGGGTCGTGTGGTCGCAGGTTCAAATCCTGTCATCCCGACAAATATTTTTCATTTTTAGCATTTAAAATTAACTTGCATTTTACAAGTATAAGTTTTAACTTGTAAGCGTAAACAATTTAATTTTTAAAAAAATGAAAAATCAACTCCTTATTATTTTAACTTTTTGTGTGTCAACAGTTGTTTTTGGACAAAGAAATTCAAATCAAGAATATTGGAACACATGGCGTTACACTCCAAAAGCCAATATGGTTCAGAAATTTGAATCTGCTGTAGCACTCAAAACAAAAACATTTAATTCGACACCCGAGCTTGCAATTTTTACCTACAAAGTTATCACAGGTCCAAATTCGGGGACTTACGAAAGAATTGAAGCAAACAAAAAACCTGCAGATTACGATATGGATCGTTCTGTTGAGGGGGCGTATTGGAATAAAAATGTTTCAAAATACATAGCAAATGAAGAAGGTCAAAAAAGATGGACTCGCCTAAACAATGGATCCTATAACTTTAATCCGGAAACAGATGTCCCATCAAAATACATTAAAAGAACAGCATAGGAATACTTTCAGCGCAACAACATACAACGATTTTGCCAAAAACATATACTACCTTTGAAATTGATGTTAGTGTACTTTTGTTTAGACTTGAAAGTGGAGGAAATAGAAACCAATTTGTAAGAGTTGTTGGCTTTTCAAGTTATGAACGCACTATGACCTCAAGTGATACAACTTGGGAAGAAGATTACAACAAACTATTTGGTTGGGGATCTTGGGCTGAAGATATTGCTAATTTTGACGCCTCTATTGAGATGTATGGCGAAAAGGTAGAAACACTTCAACTGGTTCCAGAACTTTCTACTGGAATGATGAATTAATTTAATCAATAAACTTAAATACATAACAGAATGAAAAAAGCAATTTTCACATTTTTATTAGCAGTTACAACGGGACTAAACGCCCAAATTATGGTAGTAAATGAGATTGAAACGGAATCTCAAGAAAACTTCTCAACGATGGTGACGCAATGGATGACAGCAATTAAATCAACACTAGAAATTGAGGACGCTAAGACGTATACATTTGAGGAGCCCGGTACTAAAAAGGTTCAGTTTTTACAATTTTATGATTCGATGACCGATATGGTGGAATTCAGAAATAATCAAGATGAAAATCAAGAAAAAATATGGGGCACTCTGCAAAACATGGAGCCGATGCCAGAAGGGACTATAGAAACCTTTAATGAAGTCACTAGTTTTAAAGAATCCTCTGTTTGGGAATTTATGCCTGAGTTAAGTACAACGCCAGAAACCTGGTCAATTCTTTCAAGAGCAGAGAAAGACGCCCATTTTTACAGACGGATACAATACATTAATGTGAAAATGAACCAAGATATGGCTTATGAAGCGTGGAATAAAAAAATGAATGCACTCGATAAAAAATTAGGAATCAGCTATCATTTTGCAATCTTTAAATCTGTTTTTGGAGCCAAGGACGCAGATTATATGGTAGTATGTATTGATAAATCTCAGTTTGATTATTTTAGAAATTGGGAAAAACGTACAGAAATTCGAGAAAAAAGTGCCGAGTATAACGCACTGGTAGGCGAACTCTCAACAAGCAATTGGTCGTTGATTAGTGAGTTTACATGGAATCGCATTTTAGAATTAACGTTCTAGTTTACAGCGTTTTATGGCTTATTGGAAGGGGTTTAATCCCTTCTTTTTTATGTAAAAATTTGTTAAAATTGATTGTTATGTTATTAAACATTATAAGTTTGTAAAACATCAAATCTATCAATTATGAGAGCTAACAGATCCAAGTGCCCATTGGTGAATATTCTTGACATAGTAGGAGACAAATGGTCTCTTATCATTATTAGAGACTTATTTTTAGGAAAGAAAACATTTACCGAATTCATGAATTCCCCCGAAAAATTTGCCTCTAATATTTTGAGCAATCGCTTAGAGCTTTTAATGCATCACGGATTACTCAAGATGGTTAAATTCCCGCATGATAAAAAAACAAAGGTTTACTATCTTACCAATAAAGGCGTGGATATGTACCCAATTCTTTATGAAATGATGAATTGGAGCAATCGGAATTTAGACACAGAATTTGGCTCCCTTGGAATCCAGTTTTTTAAGGATTCTAAGAAAGTATCTTCAAAAACATATATTAAAAGAACTCAATCTAAATACATTGAGACCAGAAATGAAATTTTAAACGTTTAAAGTAGTTTATTCTGCACTTTTTTTTTAAATTGCATGTTGCAAGTATTAATAAACCAATTTAATAAAACCAACATGAAGAAGTTACTTTACTCATTAACCTTATGCTCAAGCTTATTTTTAACAGCCCAATCTGGAGGCGTATTTTTAGGCGAAGGGGAAAACAATGGAAAATCTTTTACAATCGGAAGTGATGCTTCTGTAGAAACCGTAAAAAAAATAGCAAAGGATTATAGTTCCAAAGATGCAACAGCACTTTTGTCTAGTTACACAAAAGAATTTTCAGACCGAGCGATGGACTGGTCCACAAAATGGTTAGGGTCTATGGAAACAATTTCAATGGATCCATACATGATCATTCCTGTGAAAATGGAAGGCTCAGAAAATACAATGGTATTAGCATGGTCAACTGAAGACCGAAATTTCAAAGACGGTTCAATAGAAAATCTTAATTTAATGGAGATTTTTACAGTTGATAAAGAAAATAAGGTCACTGCTTTTGCACAATGGTCTAGAAGATTAGAATCTAGTAATTTTGGACTGAATTACGGCGGAAAATTCATTGGAAATGGCAGCTCAGAATGGTCTGGAAGACCTTTGGTGTTCTCTAACAGAGGCGAGGTAGGAATAATTGAAAAATTAGTTGAGGACTACAATAATAAAGATGCAGCAGCTTGTGCCGAAGCATTTGCCGACGGCGCTGAATTTTTAGATTCTGAAGGAAATAAAATGGTTTTAACCAACGAATTGTGGGAGTCACTTTTTGAGAGTTACACGGAGCTTTCTTGGAAAATTTATTCTATTGTGCCATTAAAAATTCAAAATACAGATACTGAATCTGGAGTAACTGTTTTTTCTAGAGAGAGAAGAGTCCTTGAAGACGGGACCGTTTGGGAAAAAGAGCTTGTAGAGTGGTTCTACTTTAACAAAGAAGGAAAAATTGCAAGAGCAACACAATACGAAAGAAGTTTACCAAAAGAATAAGGGATTTAATTTTAAGAGTCCTAAAAAGCCCAACCATTATGGTTGGGCTTTTTTTTTGTGATTTTAAGGAATATTTATAGTTATTTATATAGACTCCAACTTAATTTTTTCATTAAATTGCAGCCTAAAACCCTACAATACCAATGAAAAAACTTGCAATTCTTTTCTTGTTTTTAATCAATTTATCTGCATTTTCTCAGATTTTAAACCCTGTTAAATGGGAATTTGGTTCTGAAAAAATTTCAGAAACAGAATACGACCTTATTTTTGTTGCAAAAATTGATCACCATTGGGCGCTCTACTCGCAATTTGTTGAAGAAGGAGGTCCTCTGCCAACAGTTTTTTCATTCACTACAACCCCCGACTTTGAACCCATTGAAACTGTTAAAGAATTAGAATCAAATAAAGTAACACAATTCGATTCCGTATTTGAAATGGTGGTTTCAAAATATTATGATAAAGCAATTTTTAAGCAACGAATTCGTGTAAAATCTCCCGATTTCAGTCTTAATGGGAATATTGATTTTATGACTTGTGACGACACAAAATGCACTTATCTTCCAGACAACCCATTTACATATAATTTTAAGCAGAAATCTGGTTTTGTAATTGTAGGTGGGACACCAGTATCAAACTTGGAAGTTTCTGAGAATGCTGATGAGATCTTGTACGGCATGTCAGCCGACTCCCTCTCAAAAGCTCTAGGAAAATGCAGCACACAAGTAAACTCTTTATCGCAAGATATCAAAGCCTCCAACAACTCTATGTGGAAAATTTTTGGATTGGGATTTCTGGGTGGATTGTTAGCCCTTTTGACTCCTTGTGTATTTCCAATGATCCCTTTAACGGTTAGCTTTTTTACTAAAAAAGGAGGGGATGGCACCGAAAAAGGAGGTGTATCCAAAGCAATTTTATATGGTTTTTTCATTGTATTAGTTTATTTGGCACTCAGCATTCCATTTCACCTATTAGACTCTGTCAACCCCGATATATTAAATGAAATTTCCACCAACGTGTGGTTGAATGTCATATTCTTTGTCATCTTTATATTTTTTGCATTCTCATTTTTCGGGTATTACGAACTAACATTGCCATCTACTTGGACCAATTCTACAAGTAAGGGTGAAGGTATTGGAGGAATCCTAGGAGTTTTTTTTATGGCATTGACCTTATCAATTGTCTCTTTTTCTTGTACAGGACCCATTCTAGGATCCCTACTTGCAGGTTCTCTATCTGTAGATGGAGGTGCTTGGCAGCTAACCGCTGGAATGGGAGGATTTGGAGTCGCACTTGGACTTCCTTTTGCATTATTTGCGATGTTTCCAAACATGCTAAAAGCCCTTCCAAAATCTGGAGGTTGGCTCAATACAACGAAAGTTATTTTAGGGTTTTTAGAACTCGCATTGGCATTTAAATTTCTCTCCAACGCCGATTTAGTAAAACATTGGGGAGTCCTTAAAATTGAAGTTTTCTTAGGAATTTGGATCCTTGTTTTTTTTGGATTGGCACTCTATATTTTTGGAAAAATAAAATTTCCACACGATTCTCCACTAAAAAAAATCTCCTTTTTTAGGCTGAGTTCAGGTGTTTTAGTCTTTGCATTTGTGATTTATTTAGGATCTGGTTTTAGGGTAAACAAAGAAACTCAAACATTTACCCCACTCACCTTATTAAGCGGATTGGCACCTCCAGTTGGCTACAGTTTTTTGTATCCAAACGACTGTCCCAGTAATTTTGATTGCTTCAAAGATTTAAAAAAGGGAGTTGCCTATGCCCAAAAAGTAAACAAACCAATCTTACTAGATTTTACAGGGTATGCCTGTGTAAACTGCCGTAAAATGGAAGAACATATTTGGCCTAAAGCAACCATAAAACCCTATTTTGAAAAAGACTATGTTTTGATTTCTCTATATGTAGATGATAAAAAAGAATTACCACAAGATCAAAAATTAACAGTGGAACGCCTTGGAGGTGGAACTCGAGTCTTGGAAAATTATGGACACAAATGGGCACATTTTCAAACACAATTCTTTCAATCCAATTCCCAACCCTATTATGTGTTGTTGGATTCGGACGCAACAGTCATTCTAAACGACCCAGTTGGATATACCCCAGATGAAGCGGATTACAAAGTCTTTTTGGATTGTGGTCTTGAGGTTTTTGAAACACTTAAATAAATTAGATTAAATCAAAACATTAATTTTAGTAACTTTGAAATAAATATAATAACATCATGCTCGATAGCTTTTTAAAATTTTTAGAATTAGGATTGTACCATATAGTGAGCTTTAAAGGCTATGATCACATCTTGTTTTTAGTTGTACTAACAATCCCATTTCTTTTTAAAGACTGGAAACGTTTACTGTTGTTAATATCCTCTTTTACTCTAGGGCACACCCTGAGTTTGTTGTTAGGAGTTTATGACATCATAAATTTAAAGGGCAATGTAACCGAGTGGTTGATTCCATTTACAATCATTATCATGGCAGTTTACAATGTCTTTACCGCAGGAAAATCCTCTAAGCACTCCAATCCAATCATTATATTTAGTATCGTCTTGTTTTTTGGATTCATTCACGGATTAGGGTTTGCCAATGCTTTTGAATCAATGGTAACTGCTAATGAGAGTACTTTGTTATCTGTGTTAGAATTCGCCTTAGGGATTGAACTCGGTCAATTTGTAATTGTATTTTGTATATTATTTTTTGGATTCCTTGGACAAACTATTTTTAGGTTTTCAGTTAGAGACTGGGTAATGGTTCTTTCGGCTGTTGTGATTGGGTTTATACTTCCTTTAATTTTTAATAGCCCCTTATTTTCATAAGTAACCCACCTATTTAATGACCACACAAAAGCAACTTAAATATGACAAAGCCTATCTCAGAATGGCATCCGAGTGGGGAAAATTATCATACTGCAAACGCAAACAAGTAGGAGCAATTATTGTCAAAGACCGCATGATTATTTCAGATGGTTATAACGGAACTCCAACAGGATTTGAAAATTATTGTGAAGACGAAGAAGGATACACCAAATGGTATGTTTTGCATGCAGAGGCTAACGCCATTTTAAAGGTAGCAGCATCATCCCAATCTTGTGCCGGAGCCACACTTTATATCACCTTATCACCTTGCAAAAGCTGCAGTAAATTGATCCATCAAGCTGGTATAACTCGCGTGGTTTATAGCCAAGCCTATAAAGACCTCTCGGGCGTTGAGTTTCTAGAAAAAGCGGGGATCCAAGTCGAATTACTAACACTGTAATTTAATGATTCTAAATCAAAAACACTTGCCTTTTTTTATCGCAGTTCTTTTGGGAGTTGGAATTTTTATAGGATCAAAATTAAACACCAATTCTTTAAGCTATTTTGCAAGCACCAAAAATAGTAGCAAACAAAAACTCAACAAGCTTATTGATTATATAGAATATGGCTATGTTGATCCAGTTGATACGGACAGTATCATTGAAAATTTTATTGATACGGTTTTACAAAATCTCGACCCACATTCCTCATACATACCAAAACAAGATTTAATGTCCATTACCGAAAACATGAAAGGAGATTTTATCGGTATTGGGGTTCAATTTTACTTATATAAAGACAGCATCGCGGTCATTCGAGCGATCGAGGGCGGCCCTAGTTTTCGTGCTGGGATTAAGGCAGGCGACCGCATTTTAATAGCAGATGACGACACCCTCTACGGACAGAATTGGAGTGAATCCAAAGTCGTTGAAAGACTCCGGGGTCAAAAAAACTCTAAAGTCCAATTAAAAATCAAGCGTGAGGGAGTGGATAGTCTACTGAATTTTGAAATCATACGTTCCGAAGTTCCTATCAAAAGTGTAGTCGCATCTTATATGATCAATTCAACGCTTGGATATGTTAAAATCAACAGGTTTGCAGAAAACACATATTTAGAATTTGAGAACAAAATTGAAGATTTAATTTCTAAAGGAGCTTTAAATTTAGTATTAGATTTACGAGATAACCCAGGTGGATTCTTACAAATTGCTAAGCAAATTGCAGATGAGTTTTTAGAGGACGGGAAACTCATTTTATTTACTAAAAATAAAACAAACGAAATTGATAAAAGCTTTGCGACCGTCAAAGGACGTTTCGAAGAAGCTGAGGTCTATGTGTTGATTAATGAAAACTCAGCATCTGCAAGCGAGATTGTTGCAGGAGCACTTCAGGATAATGACAAAGGCACCATTATTGGACGCCGTTCTTTTGGCAAAGGGCTCGTTCAGCAAGAAATGGACTTAGGGGATGGGAGTGCGATACGATTGACGACTTCCAGATATTACACCCCAACAGGGCGTTCTATACAACGTTCTTATGATAAGGGTTCAGAGGCGTATTACGACGATTACTATGAACGCCTAGAAGACAGAGCGTTGGATACTTTACAATTGAATGCGGTAGTGGACAATCTTACATTTATCACCCCCAAAGGAAAAACTGTATATGGCGGTGGCGGGATTATTCCAGATGTGTATGTGCCTTATGATGCGAATTTCAATAACGATATTGTTGAATTCCTAAAAGTTTCTGGTATTATGGACTTCTTTGTGTTTGAGTATTTGGACGGTCAGCGTGCTCAATACACAGCGCTTTCCGAAGCCGAATTTTTAAGTGATTTTGAAATTTCTGAGGATATTTATCAGCAATTTATCAGCAATTTTTCAGAGCGTATGAGCTTGAAAAAAGAGGAATTGCATATCTATAAAAACGCATTAAAAATACTTTTAAAATCGGCTTTTGCAAAACAACTTTTTGGAGATAATACCGCAGCAAAAGTAATGAGTACTTTTGACCCCATGTTGCAAAAAACGACCGACATAGAAGCCGCTTTAATTTCAAATTAAGACTTTTCTTTGACCGTACGGTCAATCTTTTTAACAACTCTCCATATTGCAAACAACAAAATGGCGCATCCCCCTGAAAATGCCGTGATAATAGCGGTATAACTTTCCTTTTCAAAAGGGGCCTCAAAGTTAATTTTTGTGATGTTAAATACAATAATCCCAAAAGCCACCAACGATAATAAATAAGTTAAAAGTCTCATATTACAATAAAAATTTGATGTTAGATGTAAATAACTTTACAGCAATTGCCAAGAGCACAACTCCAAACACTTTTCGGATGATATCGATACCATTTTGACCAATAATACGTTCGATTCGAGTTGAAGTTTTAAGCACTATGTATATAACAACCACATTTACAATCACCGCAATGATGATGTTTTCTGTATGAAATTCAGATTTTAAAGAGAGAAGTGTTGTAAGACTTCCGGGCCCAGCAATTAATGGGAATGCCAGAGGAAACACGGAGGCATTCATAGGACTTCCTTCCTCTTGTTTGTAGAGAGTGATCCCAAGAATCATTTCCAGTGCAATAAAAAACAAGATAAATGCACCTGCGACAGCAAATGAGTGAACATCAATTCCAATAAGTTTCAAGATGCTATCTCCTAAAAACAAAAAGAAAATCATTATAATTCCTGCAATAACCGAAGCTTTTTCACTTTGTATATGTCCAGCTTTTTTGCGTAGATCAATAATAATAGGGATATTTCCTACAATGTCAATCACTGCAAAAAGTACCATAAAGGCCGTTAAAATTTCTTTAATACTGAAACTCATGGTTACAAATTATTTTTGTGCAAAGGTCGAATAAATAATTATAATGACAAGTTAATTTTGAGCGATTATTTAGACTAATAATATTCATAATTAACAGTATATTTGGGACATGTTTCAAATAGGAAAAACCATTGTCTCTGAAGACATTATTGAGAAAGATTTTTTATGCAACCTTACCGCATGTAAGGGAGCCTGTTGTGTTGACGGTGATGCAGGAGCACCACTCGAAGCAGACGAGACAGAGATTTTAAAAAACATCTATCCCATCATAAAACCGTATCTTCGAAAGGAAAGTATTGAAGCAATTGAGTCACAAGGAACCCATGTGGTTACTGAAGATGGAGAACTAGAAACTCCTTTGATTAATGGAGCCGATTGTGTCTATGTTATTTTTGATGAAAAAAACACAGCATTGTGTGCTATTGAAGAAGCTTACAATCAAGGGGAAATCGATTGGAAAAAACCAGTATCCTGTCATTTGTATCCTGTAAGAATCAAAGACTATACTGAGTTTTCGGCTGTAAATTATGATAATTGGGAAATTTGTAATGCTGCTTGTACATTGGGAAAAGAACTTCAAGTCCCTGTCTATAAATTTGTCAAAGAAGCTCTGATTCGAAAATTTGGATCGGATTGGTATGCCGAATTAGAACAAGTAGCCGCAAAACACCCCAAAAAATAAAATAAATCAAGAGACTAAGGTGGAGTCGTAAAGTCCGACCTCTTTTTTTATTTCCTCCCAACTTTTTTTTAAAATAACTATTTTTAATTCGTCTTACTGCTTAATTTTTTTTCTAGAGAGAGGGGTCTCTTAAGTCTCTATAAATCAGCAAATTGTTTTTTAGATGGTCAAATAATTTTGTAGGAAAAAAGCTACCCGTTGTTAAAAACTCATAGGCAATGTTTATAAAAATGACTTTCATTTAAGGCAACTATTTTGAACCTTTGTTAACCGCTCAAACGCGTATATTTTTTTTTAATCCAGAATTATAATTTTAATGTCACAAGTAGAACCAATTTTACAAGAAAATAAAGACCGATTTGTAATTTTTCCAATCCAACATCACGATATATGGGAATGGTACAAAAAATCCGAAGCAAGTTTTTGGACTGCAGAAGAAATTGATTTGCATCAAGATTTAACCGATTGGACAACAAAATTAAACGACGATGAGCGTTATTTTATCAAGCACATACTAGCCTTTTTTGCAGCTAGTGATGGGATTGTAAATGAAAATTTGGCTGAAAATTTTGTTAATGAAGTTCAGTATAGTGAAGCAAAATTTTTCTACGGATTTCAAATTATGATGGAAAATATCCACAGTGAAACGTATTCTCTTCTGATAGACACCTATGTAAAAGATGAAACTGAAAAAGACATTTTATTTAATGCAATAGAAAATTTTCCAGCAATTAAGAAAAAAGCAGATTGGGCTCTCAAATGGATAGAATCTCCTAGTTTTGCAGAGCGTTTGATTGCATTTGCAGCCGTTGAAGGTATTTTCTTCTCAGGTGCGTTTTGCTCCATATTCTGGCTAAAGAAACGTGGCTTAATGCCAGGATTGACATTTTCAAATGAATTAATATCTAGAGATGAAGGCGTGCATGCAGACTTTGCAGTACACCTACACAACAAACATCTTATTAACAAAGTTCCCAAAGATCGCATCCGAGAAATATTATTAGACGCCCTAAATATCGAAAGAGAATTTATTACAGAATCTCTGCCAGCAAGTTTGATTGGCATGAATTCAAAACTGATGTCTCAGTATTTAGAATTCGTAACCGACCGCTTATTACAAGAGTTGGATTGCGAAAAAGAATACAACACATCAAATCCATTTGATTTTATGGACATGATTTCGCTTCAAGGAAAAACAAATTTCTTTGAAAAACGAGTGTCTGAATATCAAAAGGCGGGCGTCCTCAATAAAGAAGATGAGGACACCAACAAATACAGTTTCGATTCTGATTTCTAGAATAACCAACTAGAATAAGAATTTAAAACGAATTGTACAATTCGTTTTTCATAAATCAAACTTTTGGTTTACCCAACAAGTGAACCAAACCCAAGACAACTAAGTGTTTGAGATGATTCTAACACTGATAGGCTAACTAACTAACCGCTTTTTTGAAGTGCATCAAAAAAGCAAAAAAAGA
>JAURPF010000027.1 GCA_030835325.1 Flavobacteriaceae bacterium
TAGATATAAGAATCAAAAAACACAGTGAGAATGCTTTAGCGCTTGCTGAGTGGTTGGCTGGACGACCCGAGGTGGAATGGGTAAATTATCCAGGTCACAAAAACTCTAGAGAGCAAATCTTAGCTGAGAAATACCTTCAAAAAGGAGCTAGTGGTATAGTTACTTTCGGATTGAAGGGAGGTTTCGAGGCAGCGAAAAAGGTAGCAGATGCAACGTTAATCTTTAAGATTGCAGCAAATTTCGGAGATTCGAAATCGATCATTGTGCATCCGGCTTCTACCACACACCAGCAGTTAACTGACAAGCAGCAAGAAACCACTGGGGTCACACCAGAACTTATTCGCTTATCCGTTGGTCTAGAAGACCTTCAAGATTTAAAAACAGATTTAGAACAAGCCTTCCTAGCTTAAGAAAGTATATTAGTGTATGTTACGCTCGATTGAGATTAGTGATTTCGAAACTGTGAATAAAAGGGTTCTTGATCCTTTTCCACTGAGCTACGAAGTTTTCGGTAGGCCCCTAGGGTCAGCACCGCTAATTTTGGTCGGCCACGCGCTTACTGCCAACTCTAGTCTGACCGGTGACAAGGGTTGGTGGGAGCCCATCGTGGGTTCAGCTAAGGCTATTGATACAGACCGAGCTACTGTATTGTGTTTTAATATACCCGGTAATGGATATGACGGATTTTTCTTTGACAGGGATATCCAATTAACCGCAACAGACATCGCACGTATCTTTATTACCGGTTTAGAAAGCTTATCTATTTCAGAAGTAGCCCTTTTTGTAGCTGGATCTGTCGGCGGCGGAATTGCCTGGAGTATGGTAGCGCAAAATCGCATCCACTTTAAGCGTTTTGTTCCTATCGCAACGGATTGGAAATCGACCGATTGGATCATTGCCCATTGTCATATTCAGGAGCGTCTCTTAGAAGAAGAAACCGAGTGGGGTCTCAAACTTGCTCGTCAACATGCCATGCTTACCTACCGTACGCCGCAATCTTTCGATTCGCGATTTCAACGCGAAAGAAAAAGCTCCAATTACGCGGTAGAGTCTTGGCTTGATTATCACGGAGATGCTCTTACCTCTCGCTTTCATGCTAGAGCCTATCGACATCTGAATCAAATTCTAAGACAGATTGACGCCGTACCTGAAGATCAAACCTTTGAATCTGTTTTTGCTCCAGTGAAAACCGAATTTTATGTGGTTAGCATTACTTCTGACTTACTTTTCATTCCTACAGAAGACGATAAAACGGTTAATTCACTTCGATCTCTGGGAAAACCTACCGATCACTTTAAAATTTATTCGCTTCATGGTCATGATGCTTTCCTTATCGAGCACGATCAAGTAGCCGCAGTGATTAAGGGTATTTGGAGTCAAGCTAAAGAGTTGAGAGAGGCTTAAAAAGGGATTTTGTACTCGGGATTCTTTTCTCGCATTGCTCGAAAAGGGCCCTTTCGCGTCATTTTGCGAGAAAAGCCTTTAAAAACAAAAAACCCCTTGATAATCAGAGGATTAAAAAGGGGCTTTGTACCCGAAGTGGGACAAATATCGAACTTTTTAATGCAAGATTCGAGTCTAATTATTCAAGAATCAAGATATGTGGCTCTAAGATAATTGATTTGAGTTTTTTAATTTATTATTCTAATCGTAAAAAATAATAAGTACTAACGTTCCGTGTATGGTGTCGTAGCATCCCGCAGGGTGCTATGCACTATACACATTGTTATGCCCTTTTTATTTTTCACGTTCTGTTTTTAGCGTTGGCAAAGACATACTCTTTTGCAATTTTCGGATTGCGTGTCGGCTTGTGCGAATTGTAAATGTGTATGGCTTAAGCGTTGGCTATTCAGTTACTTGCTCAATTTTAAAATTCTAAACGCTCCTTGAATTACCAAACCAAAAACAATTGTTCCAATAATTAAGTCAGGTTTGCTTGAGTTCAACCAATTTACCAAAAATCCAGCGATTATAACTCCCAAATTTATGATAACATCATTTGAGGTAAAAATCATACTCGCTTTCATATGTGCTTCTTCTTTGCTCTTTGACTTTTGCAAAATGTAAAGGCAAATTCCGTTTGCGATAAGTGCAAAAATCGAAACAATAATCATTGTCGAAAAGTCGGGAAGTTTCTCGCCTCCGAAAAATCTTCTTAAAACTTCTACAAATCCAATAATCGCAAGTGTTATTTGAAAATATCCAGCAAGTTTTGCAATCCGTTTTTTCTTAATCAACGTTCCGCCAACTGCAAACAGGCTAATTCCGTAAACGAAACTGTCCGCAAGCATATCCAAACTGTCGGCAATAAGTCCCATTGATTTTGAGATTATTCCAGTTGTCATTTCGATAACGAAAAAGGCAAAATTGATTACAAGAACAGACCAAAGTAGCTTTTTTTGGTTTGCATTTTCTTTAAATTCCGATTGGTTGGTCTGTTCGGTCGAAATTTTCTTTCCGCCTAAATTTAGTTCGATAACGGACTTTTCGATTTGGTCGGTTTCTCCGCTGTGAAAAACGGTCAATTTTCGATTCGGAATATCAAAGTCCAAATTCACAATACTTGAAATTGCATCCAATTTCATTCGGATTAAATTTTCCTCTGAAGGACAGTCCATTTTGGTTATTTCAAAGATTGTCTTTTGCATATTTCCTAACAACAACTTTTATTTTCTTGAATTGGTGGGCAAGGTACTGTTCCGTATGAACAATAAACACAGCAATCTCCCTCGTTTGGTTTCAACACCGTTTTGCAATTCTCACACTCGTAAAAGAATTGACAAGCGTTTGTTGGCATATCTTCCACTTTTTTATGTCCGCAGTTTGGACAAGTTATTTCAGATTTTAATATAGTTTCCATTAATTTTCTTTTTTGTCGGTTACTTTATAACCTGTTGAGTTAATTGCTTTCTCAATTTCCGTTTCATTGGTTTTTGTCTTGTCAAATTCAATGATTGCGTTTCTATTTTTGTAGGACGCTTTTGAGTTTACAATTCCGTTGAGTTTATTTACTTCGTGATTGACGTGTTCTTCGCAACTCGCACAAGTCATTCCGCTAATTTTAAATTCAGTTGTTTTAATGTCCGATTTGTCAACTACGATTATTTGCTTTTCTGTATTTGGGTAAAAAATTCCTGAATAGTATGGGAAAGCCAACATTACAACTGCAAATACGGTTACAATTCCTAAAAACTTTTTTGATTGTATAAATTTTGGTTTTTCGTCCGTCTCACATTCACAGTCAATTTCTTTTTGAGGTTTTAATTTTTGAAACCAAGCAAAACCAAGAACTAAAATTGTCAGTCCGATTAAATAAGGTCTAAAAGGTTCTATCCAAGAAAATGTTGAAGCAATTCCGCTTGTTCCTGCGATAAGAGCCAAAACTGGTGTAATACAACATAAAGAAGCTGTAATTGCAGTTAACAAACCTGCACCGATTAATTTGTTTTCACTTTTCATATCGTCTCTAAAATTTTGTTTTTATCGATTATTTCAAAGAATGGATTTAACATTTTTTCGTATTCAGCAGTTAGTGAGTAAAAAATTGTTTGGGCTTCTCTATCGGTTTCTAATAGATTTCGGTCTTTCATTTTCCTTAAGTGTTGGGAAATAGCAGAAATGTTCATTCCAAGAATATCGCTCAAATCACAAACACAAAGTCTTTTTTCTTCAAAGAGTAGGTAAAGAATTTTCAGCCGAACGCTATTTCCGACTAATGAAAGTCCGTTTGCCAAATAGTCGAACGATTCATTTAATTCTGAAACTGTGTCTTTGCAACGATTTATTTGTTCAATATCGGCTTGTTGTCTAATGCAAGAATTATTTTCCATAAAACAAAGTTGCGTTTATTTCTTATTTAAGCAAATACTTAAATAAAGTAAATCCAAAGCGTTGGAAAAATTTTAGCTTTTTTGGTTTTTATAGCGTTGGATTTTTGTGTCGGGAAAAACCGAAAGAGCTAAAATGTGCGGTTGGTTTTTTAATTGGGCATAACGTACGTGTATATGTACAAGTAAATATATACGCACTATATGTTTTATTCCAAATGTATGGAATCTAAAGGATTTTTTATTTTTTTAAATGAACTTATAGCAACATGTGTGTAAATTTCGGTTGTTCTGCTACTATTGTGCCCAAGAAGGGTTTGAATATATCTTAAATCTGTTCCTGCTTCTAATAAATGAGTGGCGAAGGAATGTCTTAAAATATGTGGTGTTACCTGTTTGTTGACCCGTGCATTTTTTGCTGAATTTTTAATAACCTTTGATACGCTTTCGGGAGAATATTTCCCACCACGTAGCCCTTCGAATAAATATTTTTTTGGTTTCCATTCCTTGAAATAAACTCTCAAGTCTTTCAAAAGTGATTCAGATAATAATGTATATCTGTCTTTGTTCCCTTTAGCTCCCTCTACTCTAATGGTCATTCTTTTACTGTCAATATCAGATATTTTTAGATTTAACAATTCGCTTCTTCTCAGACCTGAAGAATAGAGTATACCTATAATACATCTGTGTTTTAAGTTGATGGTGTTATTTATTATGATACTAATATCTTCTTTACTTAATACTTTAGGTAGTACTTGATTCTTTCGAGGTCTTTCAATTGCGTAGAATCTATTAGGCATTTCTAAGACTACTTCGTAATAAAACTTGATCGCATTTATGGCTTGATTAAGATAGCTATTTGATCTATTTTCTTGAACAAGTTTCTGTAAATAGGATCTCACATCATTTTCATTTAAACTTAACAAATTGACATGTTTATAATGGTTAATGAAAGCTTCAAAAAACTTAACATATGTCTTAACGGTATTGTTTGAATATTTCTTTAGTTCTAATTTCATTAAATATTCTTCTGGACAGACTCTATAATTTTTATCAACTGTACGTTTTCTGAACCAATTGACATCAATGGGGCCATTTTCTATGTCAATAGGTCTATTGATAAAAAAGTGACTGCAATTAACCCAGGCAACAGCTCTAAATTTTTCAAATATTTTATCCAAATTAGATTTGTTATTTAATATATAGACCATGCCAAACTCATTACTCCATTTAGGATTTGGAAGTTCCTTTATTAAAGCTTGAATAACTTTATTAGGGTAGAATTTTAATCCAATTTGTTTTTGATTTTCGATCAGTAGGTGTTTAAGAGTAATCGCATATTGGTGGTTATATTTCATAATGACTCAAAAGTAGAGTAACGGTTGAGTAAAAAATGGAAGTAAATGATTATAAACGTTTATAAGTGATTACAAACGACAACAAATGCTTACCAACACTTAGAGAAAATAGAAACGGGTGATTAAAAAACTTTTATCAAACCTCTTAAGTGTTATGTAAGTAACTGTATTACAGCTATTATGACTTTTGTTCGTGGCGTTGTGTCTCATTTAGGTATAGAAATGGGAGTCGAACCCATATCTTTTTGGCAATCAATATTATAGGTTGTGGAGGGAATGTTTTTGGTATTTGAAATACAAAATCAATTATTTTGTAGAACTCAGTAAAAACAATACTTTCAGAGATAAAAAAAGCTCAATCAAATCAATGATTGAGCCTTAAGTACTCGAGGCGGGACTTGAACCCGCACGACCGTAATGGTCATTGGATTTTAAGTCCAACGTGTCTACCAATTCCACCACTCGAGCCTTCGTTAGACAAGTCTAACTGTTTCAAAAAAAAAGCTGCGATGTTCGCAGCATTTTGAGCGAAAAACGGGGTTCGAACCCGCGACCTCAACCTTGGCAAGGTTGCGCTCTACCAGCTGAGCTATTTTCGCATCATGTTAAGAACATATCCTAGGATAACTAGGGGTTGCAAATTTAGAATATTTCTTCAAATTCAAAACATTCTCCTATCAAAAAAAGAGGTCTTATAGCTTTCCTAATCGTTTTTTAATCGATTCTAGAGTAACCAAGGCTTCTACAGGGGTTAAGGAGTTTACATCAATATCCATCAATTCCTCCTTGATTTCTAGTAAAACGGGATCGTCTAATTGGATAAAACTAAGTTGCATTTCTCCAGAGTTACTGGATAGGGTGGCCTGTTTTTCTTGACGATCTCCGCTCTTTTCTAGATTCTTAAGAACTTTTTGAGCTTGCTGTAGAAGTGTTGCAGGCATTCCAGCCATTTTAGCGACATGAATTCCGAAGCTATGCTCTGATCCGCCCGGTAATAGCTTTCTTAAGAAAAGCACATGATCTTTACTCTCCTTCACTGCCACGTGATAATTTTTGACTCTTGCGTAAGAGTCTGTCATTTGATTAAGTTCATGGTAGTGCGTGGCAAAAAGAGTTTTAGGTCGATCCTTACTCTCGTGTAAGTAAGTTGCAATAGCCCAAGCAATTGATATTCCGTCATAGGTGCTGGTACCACGTCCAATTTCGTCCATCAGCACCAGACTTCTTGGGCTTAAATTATTTATGATTGCTGCAGTCTCATTCATTTCGACCATGAAAGTAGATTCGCCCTTACTGAGGTTGTCACTAGCACCGACACGAGTGAAAAGTTTGTCAGTGATTCCCATTTCTGCATCGCTTGCAGGAATAAATGACCCTGACTGGGCCAAAATCACACACAGAGCGGTTTGACGGAGGATCGCTGACTTACCGCTCATATTAGGCCCGGTAATCA
>JAURPF010000028.1 GCA_030835325.1 Flavobacteriaceae bacterium
AAGTTTGTGTCCTGTCAAGCCTTTTATGGTTTTGTCCCATTGTTTATTGCTTAATCCAGATTGTGTTTTTAAGCTAACCAGATCGATAGGTGAGTTAGCTTTAAGGATTTTAAGAACAGCTTTTTCATCCTCGCTTAATTCCACTTGCTTTTTCTCTGGTCGCATTTGTGGGAAGAACAACACTTCTTGTATCGATTGGTTATTGGTCAAGAACATGATCAAACGGTCCATTCCAATACCCATCCCCGAGGTTGGAGGCATACCATATTCAAGCGCTCTTAAAAAATCTTCATCAATAAATTCTGTTGCTTCATCATCTCCCTTTTGAGCCAATTTTAGTTGGTGTTCAAAACGTTCACGTTGGTCAATAGGATCATTTAACTCCGAGTAAGCATTCGCAATTTCTTTTCCACAAACCATTAATTCAAAACGTTCAGTAAGTTCAGGATTATTGCGATGTTCTTTACATAGAGGGCTCATTTCCTTTGGGTAGTCTGTGATATAGGTTGGCTGAATGTAATTTCCTTCACATTTTTCTCCAAAAATCTCATCAATTAATTTGCCTTTACCCATCGTAGAATCCACTTCAACCCCCAAGTCTTTAGCAGCCTTGCGAATCTCGTCCTCCGTTTTTCCTGTAATGTCAAACCCTGTAAATTCTTTTATAGAATCTGCCATTGTAACTCTGGCATAAGGCGCTTTAAAATCTATTTCATGCGCTCCAAAGGTCGCTTTTGTAGATCCATTGACGGCAATGGCACAATGCTCCAGCAACTGCTCACAAAATTCCATCATCCAATTATAATCCTTGTAAGCGACATAAATTTCCATGGCAGTAAACTCTGGGTTATGGGTGCGATCCATTCCTTCATTCCTGAAATTTTTAGAAAATTCGTATACCCCATCAAACCCACCTACAATCAATCGTTTCAAATACAATTCATTGGCAATTCGCATATATAATGGTATGTCCAAACTGTTGTGGTGTGTGATGAATGGACGTGCCGCAGCACCTCCAGGAATTGGTTGTAATACAGGAGTTTCTACCTCAAAATATCCAGCTTCGTTAAAAAAACTACGCATCGCATTGAATAGTTTTGTACGTTTTACAAATACTTCTTTGACATGTGGGTTGACCACCAAATCGGCATACCGCTGACGGTAACGCATTTCGGGATCGTTAAACTCGTCGTAGGTGTTGCCTTCGGCATCTGTTTTTGGAAGTGGTAAGGGTTTTAATGCTTTAGATAATAGTGTAAAGTGTTTTACTAAAACTGTTTTTTCGCCGACTTGAGTTGTAAAAAGTTCGCCTTCGATTCCAATAAAATCACCCAAATCGAGTAATTTTTTAAAAACATCGTTGTAAAGACTTTTATCCTCATCAGGGCAAACTTCATCTCTGTTAATATAAATTTGTAAGCGACCTTCACTGTCCTGAAGTTCTGCAAATGCTGCTTTTCCTTGTATTTTTTTTCGCATTAATCGACCTGCCAATACCACCTTTTCACCTTCTTTAAATTCGGATTTTATCTTCGCACTGCTGTGAGTGACAGGGAATAAATCAGCGGGATAAGGATTGATCCCTAATGCGCGTAATTTTGATAGTTTTTCTCGACGGACAATTTCTTGTTCTGAAAGCTGCGACATAATACTTTGATTAAGTTTAAAGACACAAAGATAATGACTATTGCTTAGCATTTCAATTAAAGATCAATAATTCCTTTATTACATTTGTAACGTTCTTTTGAAAGTTTCGTCTTACAATTAGAACTGTATTTAATTAACTTTTTTATGAGTATTTGGCGAGTATTAGTTTCTATTTTATTCCCACCCATTGCGGTTTTTGACAAAGGGTGTGGGTCCATTATTATCGTATTTTTATTAACCCTCTGTGGATGGGTGCCTGGTGTGATTGCTGCATTGGTAATTTTAAACAACCCTAAGTCATAAATCTCTATATTTGCGACTTATGAATAAAGGAGTCAACATACAGGATTTGGGATTTAAAGATTACAAGGAAACTTGGGATTATCAAGAAACGTTATTTAAAGAAACAATTGATATTAAAATTAAAAACCGTCGCGAGTCTGCGGACTTAACCACACCAAACTATTTGTTGTTTGTTAGTCATCCGCATGTATATACTTTGGGTAAAAGCGGCGACATTTCTAACCTTTTGTTATCGGAATCTCAATTGGAGTCTAAAGGGGCTACTTTTTATAAAATTAACCGTGGCGGTGATATTACCTACCATGGTCCTGGTCAAGTGGTCGGCTATCCTATTCTGGACCTTGAAAACTTTTTTACAGATATTCATAAGTTTCTCCGTTTTTTAGAAGATACCATTATTTTAACCTTGGAAGAGTATGGACTTAAGGCCGAGCGAAGCCCTGGCGAAACAGGTGTTTGGTTGGATGTTGGGACGCCCTTTGCACGCAAAATTTGTGCCATGGGAGTGCGCGCCAGCCGTTGGGTTACCATGCACGGGTTTGCTTTAAATGTCAATTCCGATTTAGGATATTTTGACAACATTATTCCTTGTGGAATACGAGGAAAAGCAGTTACCTCCCTACATGTCGAACTCGGTCAACCCATGGTCGATGAAGCAGAGGTAAAGGCAAAACTCTTAAAACATTTCTTAAAACTTTTTGAAGCAACTCAAGCTTAGTAGAGCTGATACAGAATCAGGCTGTTGGGATCACCCTTAGTGACAAATTCAAGAGGTGTGTCTTCGTCTGCATTCGCTAAATCAATAGCACTGGTTCCAAAAACAGGAGTCCCTGTAAGGGGATTGGACTGACTGTCGAACAACCAAATTTTTTGCGCTTGTAAGTCGGTAATTGAAATATAAATTTTATCCCTTAAATAAAACAAATTAGGAGGAGAGTAGCTCCCATATTCCAAATCGATTACATTTGATTTTATAGATAATTTATTATCGCTTCGTGTCACCAGTGTTTTTGAAGAACAAGTAATATCATGTGTCGAATCAAGCCCCAAAGTTTGACGGCTTACAGCTCCTTTTGTATTCACCTGAACCAAATCTCCTTTTGTATTTGTAGTTGTAAACAGAGCATTATAAAGGTAAATATCAGCTCCAGAAAAATCAATAGTTTCTTTTACCTTCACACGAATAGCTCCGCGCCGATCCAATAGAAGGAGTTGATTACTTGCACTAAATACGATGTAATCCTTCCCACGCACTCGAAAATGTTTAGGCTGACTACGGATTGAATTGTTGGACTTATATTTAAATCCTTTTACAGTTTCCCCTTTAGAATCGTACATTAAAAGATCTTTGTTTTGTGTGATCAAAAAACGATAGTTTCGTTGTTTGTCGTAATCAAAGACCGCTAAGGGTTGTGTGATTTCATCTTTAAACTTTAAAGGAAATCCCTCTACATTTTTTCCGTTCCGATCAATAATATACAATCTGTTAGGCGTTGCAAACGCCAGTTGTAAGCGACCGTTTCTATACAAATCCACTTGCTCAACCTTCCCTAAAACAGCTCCATTTAGTTTCTTTTTCCATAAGACAACCCCCTTATTTGAAATTAGATATAAATTGTAATCTATATCTTGAACCAGAATATCTTTCTTTTTAGTTCTATGGTTGGTAACAAAAATGGGATCCATCAAAATAGTGTTTGAAAGCGTCAAACTAAACGTCTCGCTAATTTGTGTTTTTGATTGTTTTGATTTTGATTTTTGGAGGATGCTATTAACGTGTATAATATGATCGTCTTTGACCAATTGTATTCCAGAAAGTTTATAGGTGTTCAGGTCTTTTTCGTTTAAAGTTGTGTCGAAAAGTTCTTTTAAAACAAGCCCTAAAGTTTCAGTGTTAAAATAAGTTGGAAAAGACGCTTCGTCGCTCAATTGATTTTGAATTGTTTCGTAGGCATATGAACTTTCAAGTGTATTTTTATTTAGATAACTTGAAATCACAAGCTGCAACAACTTTTCAGAATTTGAAAATACTAAATAGTCTTCTATAATGATAAATTTTGTTGTGTTTGTAGGCGCTATAAACGACCCAAAAGTATCAGAAAACAAAGAAGGCAATGTGAATTCAAACAGTGGTAACGATCTAAAACTACTTAACTCATTTTGGAAACTACTTAAGGCTTCATAAGTTGCATTGATGTCGATGGATTTCAGTGCAACACCCACTCCTTCAGAAGTTTCAAACCGACCAACTTCTCGAGTCGTACTAAAAAAGGCTTTTGAAAACTCAGATGCTTTGGAAGTATAGCCTGCGGAATCGATATTGCGGATGAGTTGTTCAAAATCGGTATAATTAAAGGAATGAACCAAGCTGCTTTCGATAGGGATAATCGATTGTAAACTTTGAGGTTGAGGTTCCATCGTTTCAAAAAGTTGAAACCATTTATTTTGAGATTTTTGATCTAAAATAGTTCCATTTATCGCAATGCTTTCTGGGGTTACATTAAATTCAAAAAATAGAGATTGAGAATTTAATAAGGGCACTGACTTTAGTTTGGGAAATGTTTTACAATAGACTGAAAATGTATTTGTAGCTTGTTGTAACTTGGATAATTTTGAATATTCAGAAGTCGATTGCATCTTCAAAGACTCTAGAATTGCAGCAGACGTTGAAGCCACCAAAATACTGTCTAGAGTTATGTGAGGAATTAAAAGTGTATCCGTTGAAGTTAGATTTTTTTGATGCGTGATAAAGGTAAATGCCTGTGATGCAGCTTCTTTGTTGATACATACCAAGAGTGGGCTTAAACTTTTGAGACTGTCTAATGGAGTCAGTACTTTTTTTAAGGAATTAAAAGCTCCTGTTTTAGAGATTAAATGATTGTTTTCAACAGCACTTTGGAAACCTTCTAGAGAATTTATATGGAGAACAATTGATGCGTTTTTTGGAACCAAATCCTCAATAGAACGCACCGGTTTAGGCGTGTAATCACAACTAAAAACCGATAAAATAATTCCTAAAAAATATAAAAATTTATGCATTTGTTTTGCTCCTTGTTTTCGACTCCACACAAAGATAAGATTAATAATTAAAAAAAGGTTATTCTTCTAAAAGTCTAAAGGAAAGTCGGTGGTATTTGGTTGTGCCATACTTGCGAATTGCTGCACGGTGTTCTTTCGTAGGATATCCCTTGTTTTGTTTCCAGTTATACATCGGAAACTCTTCGTGGATTTTATCCATATAGGCATCTCTGTACGTTTTTGCCAATACCGAAGCGGCTGCAATATTTTGATATTTACTATCTCCTTTAATTACCGTTTGATGTGGTATTTTTTTGAATGCCTTAAACCGATTGCCATCCACACTAATAAATGCCACTTTTTCTAATTTTGAAATCGCTTTATGCATTGCTAAAATAGAGGCGTTTAGAATATTGATACTGTCAATTTTCTTTGGGAAGATGTGTGCAACCCCAAATGAAACAGCTTGAGCTTCAATAATCGGTCTAAGTAAATTTCGTTTTGTATGTGAAAGTTGTTTGGAATCGTTAAGAATTTCATTTGAAAAATCTAAGGGTAAAATCACAGCTGCCGCCGTAACTGGGCCTGCCAAACACCCACGACCTGCTTCGTCTGTACCACACTCAAACTCTAAATTTGAAACATTTAAGTCCAACATAATTTACTATATAAAGTTAAATTGATTGTAAAAACCTGTCTTTATGCTGTAAAAAAACAAAATAGATTAGATATTTGCTATTTTTGTGCCAACAATAATTTGCCGTTAGAACCTTGAATATGTATAAACTAGTCTTAATTCTTTTTTGTTTGCAAGTTGGTAATTCTGCGTTCTCTCAAGAAAAATTGATAAAAAGCAAGTCAAAAGATCTGCCTGAAAACTTTCAACCCAATCAATCTGGGCTAGATTCTATATCCAATCGTCCTTCAAAAAAGGTAGCTAAAAATGAAAAAGCAAACATTAAGGATTATCTAATTATTACAATTCAAAACGACACCACTCAGTTAGATACAACCTTAACGATACATAAGGAGTATAAATTTAACTACCTCCGAAAAGATGATTTTGAACTCCTTCCTTTCAGCAATATGGGGCAGACCTACAACACCCTGTCTGAGAACTTCAAATCTAACTCGCTTCAACCCTTATTTGGTGCCAAAGCCAAACACTTCAATTACATGGATGTGGATGCCATTAATTATTACCATGTGCCCACCCCACTCACCGAATTAATGTATAAAACTGGTTTTGAACAAGGACATGTGTTAGACGCATTATTTACCGTAAACACCTCTAAACAATTTAATTTTTCGATAGCTTACAAAGGCATGCGTTCTTTAGGAAAGTACGTGCATGTTTTGTCAAGCACAGGCAATTTTAGATTTACTACAAACTATAAAACAAAAAACAACCGATACAACATTCGTACCCACGTTGTCATGCAAGATATTTTTAATGAAGAAAATGGTGGACTCTCAGACGAAGACCTCCTAAATTTCGAATCTGGCGAAAAAGAATATTTGGACCGACCCATATTTGACCCCATCTTTCAAAATGCAGAAAGCAGTTTAGAAGGCAGGCGATTTTATTTGAATCACTCCTATATATTAAAGGAGCGAGATTCTCTAAACTCTAACAAAATAGCAGTAGGCAATGTACTTTCACTAGAAGATAAATATTACCACTTTACTCAGGCAGCCAACAATACCTACTTTGGAGAGGCCTTTATTGCATCCAACATCTCCGACAAAGTAACCCTCGAATCCTTTTATGCCGAGCTAAATGCACACTATTCAAACAAAACCTTAGGAGCTTTTAAAGTAAACGCAGGATACACAAACTACAATTATGGCTATAACTCAATCACCATTCTTAATAATCAAAGAATTGTCAACCGTCTTTTGGGTTCTGTAGTTTCATTTGAAGGAAACTATGAAAAAACTATTGGGAAATTTGCCTTAAATGGAGCTGTTGGTCTAAACCTTACCGGAGATTTAAAAGGAAATTTTCTAAATGCCAAAGCATCTTACAGAATTAATGAAGACATGGATGTAAACGCCAATCTCAATTCAAATTCTAAAGCCCCCGATTTTAACTTTCAATTGTTCCAAAGTGACTATCTAAACTACAACTGGCAAAATAATTTTAAAAATCAAACATCAAAGCAATTAGCAATCAATTTTAACTCAAAAAAATTCGGAACCCTTCAAATCGATTACAACACTCTAAACAACTACTTGTATTTTACTAAAGAAGGCACCATAGATGGAGGTGTCAAGCCCTTTCAGTTCGATAAAACCCTCAACTACATAAGAGCCAAATTTTCAAATGAAATATCTTACAGCAACTTTTCTTTAAATAATACACTTCTATATCAAACTGTCACCAATGGCGAAGAAGTACTAAATGTTCCTCAAATTGTAACCCGACACTCCTTATACTATTCAAACGAACTTTTCAAAAAAGCGTTATTTCTACAAACAGGAGTTACATTTAGTTATTTTTCTAGCTATTATATGAACCGATACGATCCACTATTAGCAGAATTCTATGTGCAAAACACCACCGAAGTAGGCGACTTCCCACGAATTGACTTTTTTATCAATGCTAAAATTCGTCAAACACGTCTCTTTTTAAAGGCTGAACATCTCAATTCATCCTTTACCGGTTACAATTTCTACTCAGCTCCTAACTATCCTTACAGAGATTTTATCGTACGATTCGGAATAGTTTGGAATTTCTTTTTATAATTCACATATTATAACCCCTTGTAATTCAGTAATTAAAAAAGACAGTTAAGATAAATTAAAAAAACGTTTGTCATAAGTCTTGTTTAGGATAAAAAAGATTGTATGTTTGCACCCGCTAAAAAACGCAAGTTGTTTGGCACAAGCTCATTGAGTAAACGTATTGTCATAAGGTTTAAAAAAAGTTAATAATATTTTCAAAAAGCATTGTGATAAACAAAAAAGGTTTTATATTTGCAGCCGCTTAGGTCTTAAGTGATTTAAGTTTGCAAAAAAAAGTTCATTAAACATATTGATTGACAGCGTAAATAATTAATTGGAAACGATTAATTAAATACAGAGAATAGACCATTTTGAGTACAAACATTAAATTTCCTTTAGTTGTTAATAAGACAAGATTTTTTTAAATAAGAATCTTAAAAATTAACGATGAAGAGTTTGATCCTGGCTCAGGATGAACGCTAGCGGCAGGCCTAACACATGCAAGTCGAGGGGTAACGGGGAAGCTTGCTTCCGCCGACGACCGGC
>JAURPF010000029.1 GCA_030835325.1 Flavobacteriaceae bacterium
GAATCATTTTAGCACCTAGAGCTTCATGAGTTGATTGCAGAGCGGTAACTTTCATAGTTCATTAAATTTATAGCAAGACAAATCTAATCAAAAATAGGAATCGAAACCGATTAAAGCTGTGTTAAAAACGCTTTAAATTCGGAATAGTCCTTAATATCAGTAGCCACTTTTTGTTTATCAATAACGGCCTTTATTTGTGGAGGTAATGGAATGTCGGTACTAATAACTTCTTTAACTACATCTAAAAACTTGGTTGGGTGAGCAGTTTCCAAAAACACACAATGTGCTTGTGGATTGCTTTCTAAATACGCTTTACATCCCAAATACCCAACGGCTCCATGTGGATCGGCGATATATTGAGTGGTTTTGAAAATTTCATCCAATGCCTGTTTTGTTTCTTCATCTGTAAAACTGTAAGAAGAAAGGTTGGATTTTAAAGTTTCAAAGTTGTTATTATAGATGGCTTGTATGCGAATAAAATTACTTGGATTCCCAACATCCATTGCGTTACTAACGGTTTGAACAGAGGGTTTTGGATCGTAGGAATTGGATTTTAAATAACGGGTTACTACATTGTTTTCATTATTTGAAGCGATAAAATGTCGGATAGGCAGTCCTAATTTTTGAGCAATCATTCCAGCACATACATTTCCAAAATTCCCACTTGGAACCGAAAACACAATCTCTTTTGAACGGTTTTTGAGTTGTTTGTACGCAAACATAAAATAAAATAGTTGAGGAAGCCAACGTGCTACATTAATAGAGTTTGCAGATGTTAATTGCATCGTTGAAGTAAGTTCATCATCAAGAAACGCTTTTTTAACCATGTCCTGACAATCATCAAAAGTGCCATCAACTTCAAGTGCGGTGATGTTTTGACCTAAAGTTGTTAATTGTTTTTCTTGGATATCACTGACTTTTCCACTGGGATACAAAATTACGACTCGAACTCCTTTAACTCCAAGAAATCCATTTGCGACAGCTCCTCCAGTATCCCCAGAAGTTGCGACCAAAACGGTCACTTCATTGGAATTGTCTTTATTAAAATAACCCAAGCAACGTGCCATAAATCGTGCGCCAACATCTTTAAATGCCATCGTAGGACCATGAAATAATTCAAGTGTTGAAATGGATTCTGTAAGGTTTACAACTGGAAAATCAAAACTGAGAGTTTCTGAGACGATTGTTTTTAAAACATTTTCAGGAATCTCGGGGCTTATAAATTGCTTGATTGCTTCAAATGCAATAGCTTCATTTGAAAGCTTTTCAATATTTTCAAAAAAAGAAGCCCTTAAAGGCGTAATAATTTCAGGAAAATACAAACCTCTATCTGGTGCGAGTCCTTTTGTGACTGCATTTTCAAAAGTAGTGTTTGGTGCTATATGATTTAAACTATAATAGTTCATCGTTAATTTTAGTTTAAGTGTTTGATGCCGTTTAAATTTATTTTTGACACATAAATTTCAAACTGGATATTTTGATTTTGATAAGTTTCTCTAATGGCTTTTTCAACTTTTATTGCAGTGGCTTTAGATTTGCATAAACTAAATACAGAAGGTCCTGAACCTGAAATACCTGTACCTAAAGCCCCACTTTCTAACGCAGCTTTTTTAATATCTTCAAATCCTTTAATAAGTTGACTTCTACACGGCTCTACAACCACATCTTTTAAGGAACGACTAATGAGGTCGTAATCGTTGGTATGAAAACCATGAACAAGACTCCCAACATTGGACCACTGTATGATGGCATTTTTCAATAAAATTGTTTTGGGAAGTATCTTTCGAGCATCCGAAGTTTTGATTTCGATTTGAGGATGAATAACCACTGCAAATAAATCAGAGGGTGTAGGGATTTGGAGAATTTCTAAAGGGTCTAAACTTTTTACTAAGGTAAATCCCCCAAAGAGAGCAGGAGCAATGTTATCGGCATGTTCGCTTTGACTGGCAACAGCTTCTCCTTTCATGGCAAAGGCTGTAAGTTCTGTTTTAGAAAACGGATTTCCAAGCAATACATTCATTCCGTATACACTTCCGACCGCACTCGCAGAACTGCTTCCAATTCCGCTTCCTGGCTTGATGTGTTTATAAATTTCGATTTCAAAACCACAATCGGGTTTTGCAGCCTTATACATCGCAAGTGCCGAAACGCCAGCCACATTTTTTTTGACTTCAAAAGGAAGATCATACCCTTCTATTTTTGTAATGCGAATTCCTTTTTCAACGGTTTTACGAATTACCATTTCATCACCAATAGAATCCAGACAAAATCCAAGGACATCAAATCCACAGGATACATTGGCAACAGTTGCAGGAGAAAATAGTCTGATTTCGTTCATTAATGTGTGTTTGAAATTCTAATAATATCTGCAAATAACCCTGAAGCGGTGACTTCAGATCCTGCACCAGCTCCTTTAATAATCATAGGTTGATCGCTGTATCGATTTGTGTAAAACATAACAATATTATCTTTTCCCTCAAGATTATAAAAAGGATGTCCGACAGGTATTTCTTTTAAACCAACTGAGGAGACTCCATCTTTCAATTCTGCAACATATTTCAGTTGACATTTGTTTGCTTCTGCAGATTGTACTAATTTTTGAAATTCGGCTTCATTCGTTTTTAAGGTTTCATAAAAAGCCTGTACAGAGTTGGCCTCCATACATTCTTTTGGTAAGAACGCTTTATTTTTAATAGTCTCCATTTCTAACATTTCTCCACTTTCTCTCGCTAAAATTAATAGTTTTCGGGCAACATCCACACCACTCAAATCAATTCTAGGGTCTGGCTCTGTGTCACCTTCGACTTGGGCTCCTTTTACCACGTCGTGAAAGGAGGTATTTTTATTGAAATTATTAAAGATAAAATTCAAACTTCCCGAAAGTACCGCATTAATGGACGTAATCCGATCCCCAGACACGATTAAATTTTTCAAAGTATCAATAACAGGAAGACCCGCTCCAACATTGGTCTCAAATAAGAAGGGTACATTGTATTTGTGAGAAAGTTGTTTTAACTCTTTGTAGTTTTCAATACCACTCGAACAGGCAATTTTGTTACAAGCCACCACTGCAATACTGTGTTTCAAATAGTGTGCATAGGTTTGTGAAACGGCTTCGTTGGCGGTAATGTCTATAAAAACTGAATTTCTTAAATTTAATATTTTAGAGGCTTCAAAAAAGGCCATCGGTTCTGTGGGTTGTCCGTCTTCTAAGAGTGATTCCCATTTGGTGAGGTTTAGTCCATTTTCGTCAAATACCATCGTTTTGGAATTGGACAGCGCCACCACTTTTAAATTAATATTAAAGGTTGATTTGATGTATTTCTTCTGCTGTTTGATTTGATCAAGAAGGGATTTGCCCACATTTCCAACCCCAGAAATGAATAAATTCATCTGTTTTGTTTGCTCTTCAAAAAACTGTTCATGTAAAGCGTTTAAAGCTTTTTTGACATCAGATTCAGAAATCACTGCTGTAATATTTCGCTCAGAAGCGCCTTGAGCAATGGCTCTAATATTAACGTTGTTTTTCCCAAGAGTAGAGAACATTTTTCCACTAATCCCTTGATGGCTTTTCATCTTATCCCCAACAACAGCTACGATAGATAAATTGGGTTCAATGACTAAAGGATCGATTTTAAAGAGAGAAATTTCATTTTCAAATTCTTTATCAATTACTGTTTTAGCTGTTTTTGCATCTTTATCTGAAATTCCAATACAAATTGAATGTTCTGACGATGCTTGTGTAATGATAATTACATTTATTTTTGAGTGTGCTAAAGTTTCAAACAAACGTTTAGAAAACCCAGGAATTCCAACCATTCCATTTCCTTGAAGTGTGAGTAAGGATACATTATTGATGTTGCTAATTCCTTTGATAGGGAATTGAGATCCATTTTCTACGATTTTGGTAATCAAAGTCCCAGGATCTTCAGGTGCTAAGGTGTTTTTTATGAGTAAAGGAATGTCTTTTCTAAGGACAGGTTGTACCGTAGGAGGGTACAGTACTTTGGCTCCAAAATGCGATAACTCAATGGCTTCTAAGTAGGAGAGTTTATTTATAGGTTTTGCATGTTTAACCATTTTAGGGTTGGTTGTAAACATCCCACTCACATCAGTCCATATTTGTAATATACTCGCATTGAGCGCCGCTGCAAGAATGGCTGCAGTATAATCAGATCCTCCGCGCCCTAGGGTTGTAATTTCATCGTTTTCAGATTTTGAAATAAAACCTGGTAGAACTGTTACCATTTTTTGATTGTTCTCAAAATAGGTAGTGATATTGGCATTTGTTTCTTCAAAATTAACCGCTGCATTGGTGAAATTTGAATCTGTTACAATTAGGTTTTGAGAGTTTTTTAGTTGTACATTAACTCCTTTAGATTTGATAGCTTCATAAATGATTAATGAAGAAATCAGTTCCCCAAAACTGAGAAGTTTGTCGGTTGTTTTTGGAGATAATTCGTTGATTAGATATACCCCATCTAGTAGTTTCTCGAGCCGCGATAAATGCCCTAAAACGATGTCGGTAGTCGCTTCATGCACCTCTCCACTTAACAAGCCATCAATTACTTCAATATGTTTTAAGCGTAATGCCTCAAAGTCTTCTTTGTAACTAAGGTCTTTATCAATTGCTTTGTCGGCAGCTAGGAGTAATTTATCCGTAATTCCACCAACAGCAGAAACAACCACAAGAATATTTTCAGAAACGGATTCTTGTTTTATAATTTTTATGACTTTGGATATGTTTGAGGAAGAACCTACAGATGTTCCTCCGAATTTTAAGACTTTCATGTGTTTATTTTTAATTTTTATTTAAAACTATTGTTTTGATATAAACAATATAAAATAGAGGATGGATACTATATAATGACAACACCCAAAAGGGTAATCAGAATCGTAAAACTGATTAAAAAAGAAAGATTCATTTGGAACGGTTCCATAGATAAGAAATTTGTGGTGTATGTTAGGTGTCGCATTAGTTGTGTAATTAACTTTCAAAAGTATCAATTTCAAAGGCAAAAAAAAATAATTATTTCAATTTTACACATTATGGAATTTAAAAGGATAAAATTCTAAATAATTAATATTAAATGTAGTATTCTTGAGTTTTTATCAATTGCCTTAATGCGCTCAATTTTCACTTCAAAATACAGAATTTATAATTGTTCATGACTGTTTAATAAATAGTCGTTGAAATCTTTGTTTTTTATGTGATTAAAGCAATCTTATTGTTAATTTTGCAGTTTTAATAATTTTTTGAATAACATATACATGCAACGCGACGAACAAATTTTTGAATTAATTGAAGCTGAAAGAGAACGTCAAATCAATGGAATTGAATTGATTGCTTCTGAAAATTTCACCAGTGATCAAGTGATGGAAGCTACAGGATCTGTACTGACCAACAAATATGCAGAAGGGTATCCTGGAAAGCGTTATTACGGCGGTTGTGAAATTGTGGATGAAGTAGAGCAAATTGCGATTGAACGCGCCAAAACACTTTTTGGTGCTGCATGGGCCAATGTGCAACCTCACTCTGGAAGTCAGGCCAATACAGCCGTATTTCATGCCTGTCTAAAAGTAGGGGATAAAATCTTAGGATTTGA
Source organism: Flavobacteriaceae bacterium (assembly GCA_030835325.1). GTDB lineage: Bacteria > Bacteroidota > Bacteroidia > Flavobacteriales > Flavobacteriaceae > Hel1-33-131. The sequence continues at coordinate 5,607 of JAURPF010000029.1, forward strand.
CCTGTCTCATGGAGGGCATTTAACTCACGGATCGCCCGTTAATTTTTCTGGACGTTTATACAACCCCGTTTTTTATGGCGTTGAAAAAGAAACCGGTGTTTTGAATTATGATAAAATTCAAGAGATTGCAACTAAAGAACAACCAAAACTAATTATTGCAGGTGCTTCTGCATATTCAAGAGATATTGATTTTAAACGTTTTAGAGTGATTGCAGATAGTGTCGGAGCAATTTTATTAGCGGATATCTCGCATCCTTCTGGATTGATAGCGAAAGGAATTTTGAACGATCCTTTGCCACATTGCCACATTGTCACCACCACTACGCACAAAACTTTAAGAGGACCAAGAGGAGGACTGATTATGATGGGAAAAGATTTTGAAAACCCTTTTGGAATTACATTGAAGTCTGGAAAAGTTCGAATGATGTCGTCCTTGTTAGATTCTGCAATATTTCCTGGAAATCAAGGTGGTCCTTTAGAGCATGTCATTGCAGGAAAAGCAATAGCCTTTGGTGAAGCATTGACCGATGAATTTTTACACTATATTTTACAAGTCAAAAAGAATGCGGATGCCATGGCAAAAGCTTTTGTAAAACGCGATTATCATTTGATTTCTGGTGGGACAGATAACCACATGATGTTAATTGATTTGCGAAACAAAAATATTACGGGTAAAGATGCCGAACAAGCCCTTGTAAAGGCTGATATTACGGTAAATAAAAACATGGTGCCCTTTGATACTCAGAGTCCTTTTGTAACCTCTGGAATCCGAGTTGGCACACCCGCAATTACAACCCGTGGCTTGGTAGAATCCGATATGGAAACCGTTGTTGATTTGATTGATCAAGTACTCAATAACCATGACGATGAAGCAAAACTAGAAGCAATTTCAAAACAAGTACATGCGCTGATGAGTCACCGCCCATTATTTGTTTAAACATTTATTAAATCCTCTACATACAACCTCCTAACTTTTTTGTTCGGAGGTTTTTTTATTAAATTTGAGAAAATTATAACCCAAATAATTCTACCTCGCCATGAAAAAAAACCTACTCATTTTCGCATTACTCTTTGTATCTGTTCAACTTTTTGCCCAACAAAAACGCAGTATAGATGTGTTGATTGGACTTGGAATTACAGCGCCCTCTGAAAATATTGAGGTTTTCGGACAAGGGTTTTATCTTCAAGGAGAATACGTATATGAAATTTCAAAATGGGTTGCAA
>JAURPF010000002.1 GCA_030835325.1 Flavobacteriaceae bacterium
TGTTTGTTCACAAAATAGTTTGGCCTTTTTTAGTGCAAATTGCCCCGATCCAAATTTGGTTTTGAAGTTGTGTTAAGAAATTGAAATTTAATCGTCTGAATATATTTTAGAGACCAAACTTTTATATAGGTCATAAATAACACTCCGCTTCATTTTCATAGTAGGCGTTAGGTGTCCTCCTTCAATAGACCACACGTCTGGAGTGAGCTCAAAACGTTTGATTTGTTCCCAACTCCCAAAACCTTGATTGCATTTATCGACTTCTTTTTGGATGCGATTGATAATAACTTCTGAAGCACAAATTGCTTCTGGTGTGGCTTCTACATCTATTTTTTTGCGATTGATCCATTCTTTAACAAACTCAAAATTTAGTTGAATTAGAGCAGCTGGCATTTTTTGGTTTTCTCCAATCACCATCACTTGTTCAATAAAATTAGATTCTTTCAGATCATTTTCAATAAGCGTTGGTATAATGTATTTCCCACCAGAGGTTTTAAACATTTCCTTTTTTCGTCCAGTAATTTTAAGAAATCCATCAGCATCAATTTCTCCTTTATCTCCTGTGTGAAAATAATCGCCACTCATCACTTCTGCGGTTTTTTCTGGATCTTTAAAATACCCTACCATTACATTTGGACCTTTGATAAGGATTTCGCCATCCTCCGCAATTTTGACTTCCACATTAGAAATGGGTTTACCAACCGTTCCAATTTTAAAATGATGATTGGCATGCATTCCTACCGAAACAACCGGAGATGTTTCTGTAAGACCATATCCTTCCATAATCATCATTCCTGAGGCACAAAAAATTCGCGCCAAACGTGGATGCAGGGCTGCACTTCCCGAAACCATGGTATGTAATTCTCCGCCCAATGCAGCCTTCCACTTACTGAAAATTAATTTTCGGGCAATTTTTAATTGAAACTCATACCAAAATCCATTGGCTTTGTAGGGTTCATACTTTTCACCGAGTCGAATAGCCCAGAAAAATAATGCTCTTTTAACTCCTGTTAATTCGCTTCCTTTGGCGTTTATTTTATTGAATACTTTTTCTAACAAGCGGGGTACTACACTCATAAGGTTTGGTTTAATCTCCTGAGCATTTTCGCCAATTTTTTCGATGCTTTCAGCAAAATACACACTGATTCCGGCATATTGATAAATATAAATTAAGACCCGTTCAAAAATATGGCACAGTGGTAAAAAACTAAGAACTCGAGTTGTGCCTTCCATTAAAGGGAGACGAGGCATACTTGCTAAAATATTTTCTACCACATTATAATGAGACAACATCACCCCTTTGGGCTTTCCAGTGGTTCCAGAAGTATAAATAATGGTTGCTAAATCGGAAGGTACAACTTCTGATTTTCGAGTTTCAACATCGAGTTGTGTACCTTCATCGGCACCGAGTTCAAATAATGTTGTGTAATTTTCACAGCCTTCAATTTCATCAAAACTAAAAACGTTTTTCAGTTTGGTGTTTTCTTTTACTTTAAGAATTTTATTATATACCTCTTTATCAGAAACAAAACAATAGACTGCTTCGCTGTGATTTAAAATATATTCATAATCATCTGAAGAAATTGTCGGATAAATAGGGATGTTTTGTGCTCCTATCTGAAGCACTCCAACATCTACAATACACCATTCGGTTCGATTGGTTGTTGAAATGACTGCTATTTTATCATTCTTTTGAACTCCCATTTTAAGCAAGGCTCTACTGAGTGCATTTGCTTTGTTGAGGTATTCTCTTGAGGACGTTTTTACCCATTCGCCATCTTTCTTTGAGATTAATGCGGCATCTAAATTATGAGTCTCTAATTGATAATGTGCGAAGTCAAAGAGTCGAGTAATTGGTTTCATCGGATTGTCATAAGTTTGTGAGCATGCAAAGTACTAATTTTTAAGAGAGTATCAAATTTGATTTTTCAAAAATAAATACTTTCTACAAAGACTCTAACCAACGTCTTGCATTCAAAAAGCCTTCTAGCCATGGCGATACTGAATCGGTTCTATTTTCAGGGTAGTACGCCCAATTCCATTGAAACGTTGATCGTTCAATATGAGGCATTGTGACCAAGTGACGCCCTGTACGATCACACATCATGGCTATATTAAAATCAGAACCATTAGGATTGTGTGGATACGTATCATAGGCATACTTTCCAACAATATGATACTTTGATTCTTGATAAGGTAATTTAAATTTGCCTTCCCCGTGTGAAATCCAAACTCCCAATGTACTTCCTTCGAGAGATGATAGCATCACTGAATTGTTTTTTTGAATGGTAACTGATGTAAAAGCACTTTCGTGTTTTTGAGAATCATTGAAAGTCATTTTTCCATGTTCGGAATGTTCGGGATTGATTAAATCCAATTCCATCCAAAGTTGACATCCATTACAGATTCCAACAGAAAGAGTATCTGGACGGTCAAAGAATTTTTTGAGCGCTATTTTGGCTTTTTCGTTGTATTTGAACGCCCCAGCCCATCCTTTTGCAGAACCCAACACATCGCTATTACTAAAGCCACCAACGGCTCCTATAAACTGAATATCTTCCAACGTTTCACGCCCTGAAATCAAATCGGTCATATGGACATCTTTCACATCAAATCCTGCTAAATACATGGCATTTGCCATCTCGCGTTCGGAGTTGCTGCCTTTTTCTCTTATGATAGCAGCTTTTAGCTTGTTTTCCAGATTAATATTAGGTAATTTTCCTGTAAACTGTTGTGGAAATTTATAGTGAAGAGGTTGGTTTTTATAATTTTCAAATCGCTTTTTTGCCAATCCATTGGCCGTTTGTTTTTGATCGAGTAAAAACGACGTTTCATACCAAACATCTCTTAATTTATTGATGTTTAATGCTAAATTGTCAGCCGCATTTTTAATGTTTAAAACAGGTTGATCTGTCACGGTTCCAAGTTCATGGAATGCAATGGATGCTTTGGTTAGTTCGGCTGTTACAGAGGCGTCTTTTGCTTGAAATACAATGCCTGAATTTTCAGAAAATAACAGTTTGATGCTGTCCGCTTCTTCAAGAGTATCCAAATTCAAATCAGCTCCTAAATTAGTATCTGAAAAACACAATTCTAATAAGGTTGTAATCAAACCACCCGAAGCCACATCATGACCAGCTACAATTTTGTTGTTTTTAATTAACTCTTGAAGCGTATTAAATACAGTCTTCACATATGAAGCACTTTGTACATTTGGTGTTTCTGATCCAATAGTATTTAAAATTTGCCCAAAAGCACTGCCTCCCAATTTAAAAGCATCTTGAGAGATGTTAATGTAATAAATAGGTCCTGCATTGCGCTTAAATAACGGCTCAACGACTTTTGATATGCCATTACAATTTCCTGCAGCTGTAATAATAACAGTTCCTGGAGAAACCACATCACCATCAGGATACTTTTGCTTCATTGAAAGCGAATCTTTTCCAGTAGGAATATTAATTCCTAAGTCAATTGCAAATTCAGAAATGGCTTCAACAGCGTTGTATAAACGTGCATCTTCTCCTTTATTTTTACAAGGCCACATCCAGTTTGCAGAAAGAGAAACACTTTGTAAACCATCTTTTAAAGGTGCCCAGATGATATTGGTTAGTGCTTCTGTAATTGCAGCACGACTCCCAGCTTTAGGATCAATAAGTGCTGCAACAGGTGCATGTCCAATTGAAGTAGCAATTCCTTCTTGACTTGAATAGTCTAATGCCATCACACCTACATTATTTAAAGGGAGTTGCAACGGACCTACGCATTGTTGTTTGGCAACTTTTCCTCCTACACATCGGTCCACTTTGTTAGTCAACCAATCTTTGCATGCAACAGATTCAAGTTTTAAAACATCCTCAAGATATATTTGAAATAAGTTGCTTTCGTAAGCAGCAGATTTATAATTTCGGACAACCGTTTGATCCTCTAAAATTGTTTTAGGAGAACTTCCAAACATGTCTTTTAAATTAAAATCCATAGGCTTATTTCCTTTAGATTTTGATTCAAACACAAAACGGTGATCTCCCGTTACGTTTCCTACCGTGTACATTGGTGCACGTTCTCTGTCGGCAATTTTTTGTAAGGTCTCAATATGTTTTTCAGCAATTACAAGTCCCATTCGTTCTTGAGATTCATTGCCTATTAATTCTTTGTTTGATAAGGTAGGGTCGCCAAGAGGAAGTTGGTCTAAATCGATATATCCTCCAGTGTCTTCTACTAATTCGGATAGACAATTTAAATGTCCTCCAGCTCCATGATCGTGAATTGATACAATAAAATTATTTGGGCTTTCAACCATACCTCGAATGGCATTAGCCGCTCTTTTTTGCATTTCAGGATTGGATCGTTGAACGGCATTTAATTCAATTCCACTGGATAAAGCTCCTGTGTTAGCCGAGGATACGGCAGCACCACCCATTCCAATGCGGTAATTTTCACCTCCTAGAATAACGATTTTATCATTTATTTCGGGTGTATCTTTGAGAGCCTGCTCGGCTTTTCCATATCCAATTCCACCTGCTTGCATGATGACTTTGTCGAATCCTAAACGCTGTGCATCTTCTTTGTGTTCAAAAGTGAGTACCGAACCACAAATTAGCGGTTGTCCAAATTTATTTCCAAAATCAGAAGCGCCATTAGAGGCTTTGATTAAAATATCCATAGGAGTTTGATAGAGCCAGTCTCGTTCTTTGAATCCTGCTTCCCAAGGTCGGTTTTCGTTTAATCGCGAGTAGGAGGTCATATAAACTGCCGTTCCTGCTAATGGGAGTGAACCTTTTCCGCCAGCAAGTCGGTCTCTAATTTCACCTCCTGACCCGGTTGCAGCGCCGTTAAAAGGTTCTACAGTGGTTGGGAAATTATGGGTTTCTGCTTTGATGGAAATCACAGACTCAAAATCTTCTTTGGTATAGTAATCAGGTTTATTGGCACTTTTTGGTGCAAATTGTTCTACAATAGGGCCTTTGATAAAAGCAACATTGTCTTTGTAGGCTGATACGACACTGTTGGGATGTTGTTTGGAAGTTTCTTTTATGAGTTTGAAAAGGGAGGTGGGTTTTTCTTCCCCATCAATAATAAAAGTTCCATTAAA
>JAURPF010000030.1 GCA_030835325.1 Flavobacteriaceae bacterium
AAAAAGACCAGCCCAATAAAACGGTTGAAGTGGACACTTGGTTACCCCTCTTTGGGTTATCGCCTAAGCTAGGACCAATTGCTGACTGGGGGCTTGAGATTGAAAAGAATGCGATTAAAGTGGATAATACCTTGGACTATCAAACCAATATTCCCGGCATTTTCGCCATTGGAGATGTCAATACCTATCCAGGAAAATTAAAACTAATTCTTTGTGGGTTTCACGAGGCTACTTTGGCGGTACAAACCGCCTATAAAATTATCCATCCAGATAAACGCTTTACTTTAAAATACACTACTGTTCAGGGGATACAAGGATTTGATTAACTTGCCCCTTATGAAAGAAGCATCATTAAATGTATTTGGAGATCCTCTAATTGTTTGTGGAACCAAACCCATAACAGGAGCCTACCGCAATGGCTGCTGTGATACTGGCCCTTTTGATGTGGGAACACACACAGTTTGTGCTGTTGTAACTACTGAGTTTTTAGCATTTTCCAAAGGAAAAGGCAATGATTTAACCCGTGCCTTACCGCAATATAATTTTCCTGGATTGGTGGAAGGTGACTATTGGTGTCTCTGTGTTTCACGTTGGCTAGAAGCCTATCGAGCAGATCTTGCTCCTAAAATCAAACTTGCCGCTTCCCACCAAAAAACCTTGGACTATGTCTCTTTAGAGGTATTAACCAGCTTTGCCTTAGATGATAAATAATGTGCTCTTCATTTTCTCTGCTGTCTCCTTTCTCTTTTTTGGGATAGGTTGTTTGCGGAGTCCACATCTTATTACAGAATTTGAACGCTATGGTGTCCCTCAATTCAGGACAGTAGTTGGGCTGTTGCAATTGCTAGGTGCCCTTGGGATAGCATTGGGGTTTTGGTCCCCTACCCTTCAGCTTTTGAGCACCTTTGGTCTCGCTATTTTGATGCTTCTCGGATTTGGCGTTCGCTTAAAAATTCGCGATAATTTTATCCAATCATTTCCAGCCTTCTTCTATTTTCTACTCAACCTTTACCTTAGTTACCAACTTTTTCAATAAGTTTTAACGCTTTCTTGGGAAAACATTATAAGACCCTTAACAGCTCAAAAAATAAGTCTGGTCTATATTTGAGGTATAATTTTCATGTATTAGTTGATAATTTGGTTAATAATTTCCCCCTTTTAGTTCACAACAACTAATGGGGGGTACTTATTTTTACAGCCTATCAAAACCATAAATGGCCAAACGAAAACCGCAACCAGACGAAATTGATTTACATGGATTACGTCATAAACCAGCGCTAGAGTTGGTTCGAAATACCTTAGCCAAACGAGATGAAAAAGGGTCTTTTTCGTTAACCATTATTACGGGAAACTCTACGGTTTTACAAGAGCGCATTTACGATGAAATTCTTCACTTTACAAGCTACACTTATTATGTACCCTCTTGGAATTTAGGGCAAATTATTGTCGAAAACATGGAGCTTTAAAACGATTCCTCTACAAGACCTTTAATGTATTGTTGAAGTAAATCAACTCCCTCTTGGTGTACAACAGAACGTCCAATTTCAGGCATTCGAATGGCAGGATCATTACTTATCATGCGGTACATAAAAATGGACTCTTCAGGTTTGCCTGGTACAATATCATATTGATGGTCGCCAGAACCTTTTCCAGCCGCTATTGGCGGTTTAAAGACACCTCTTCTTCGTTGGTCATTTTCGTGATAATTCAGGTAAAGTCCTGCGTTTTTTGCACTTCCTTGTGCCGAATGACAATGGGCACAATTGGCGTCTAAATAGGCTTTAGCTCGCTCCTCAACAGAACCCGTTAAGACATCATTCCAGATGGGCATTTTATCTTGCGCCTCAGCCGTTGATAGGCCTTTCAAAATGCCAAGCTTCTTGAAATAGTCCAATTGATTGATGTCTTCCTGCAAGGACCTGTAACGTTGATTGAGTTGAGCTGCCGTTGGTCCAATGGGAACTATTTTATTGTTTGCATTGTGGCAATTTTTACATTGATTTAGGTTTGGGACAACATAGTCTAGTTTTTTGGTTTTGCCCTCAGAGTTTACCCAATCTACGGCCATTGTTTTTCCTACATAATCTAACTCTGCGTCTGTTTGGTCCTCATTCCAAAGATAATTCAATGGATTCCATGCTCCTTTTTCTTTAATCAAAAGTCGTGTTTCAATGATTCGTCTTCCAGCATCTGGGTTTCGTTCATCGTTGGGATAATAAAAGTTTTTGATCAAGATGGCACCATCTTCAAAGTCCATCGGACCATTGGGTTTAAAATCCATCTGTTTCCCCTTGGGAAGGTAAATAAAACGGGCTTTCTGGGCATAATCTGAAAAAAGCGGAGTATTTATTGCATAGGGATAAACATTTTCATTGGGATTCAATTGAGCAAGTTGACCTTTAAAAAAACCATAGTCCGACAATTGTTTCAGCGCATTGGTTTCAATTGTATTGGTTTTTAGGGCAATATTTGCTTTACGCGCAACTGGAGCCGTTCGCTTATCCTCCTTTTGGCCACAGCTGGTCAAAGCTATTAGGGCAATAACTATTAGGGAGATTTTTTCTAAACCTTTTCTTTTTTTACTCATTTAGTTTACAGTCAAAGGGTGTTCTGTCTGAAGTAAAACCTTCGAAGTCATGGGAGGCATCGAGGTAAACAAAAGAGGCATTAGAATTGTTACGAACGCATAGTCTGTGTTCGTCGTCTTGTAAGGATCCGTCCGGAGATATAATTCCGTCATATGCGATGTCTGGAATTGACGCTTTGTTTTTTAACAACCATAAAAGGCCAAATTCATTGGAAAAGGTGGGCAAAAAATTTGCATTACTAAAGGTGTTGTCATGAATACTTACACGCCCTGGATAGGGGTTGTAGCTTTCATCCTCTTTATAATCACTTTCAATGGCACGCAATCCTCTTGCTTGGGCTTCACTCGCAAGGGTTTCTTGTCCTAATTCGTCTTCATCTGCAGCAAAAATCTCGTAGCTCACAACAGCGAGGTTGACTGTTTTATGGTCTTCAATAATATTGTTATGGAACTTCACATCTTTGGTGGCCATGATAATTACCCCTGCACCTTTTGGCACAGCACTAACAATTGACCCTTTTACAGCAAAATTAGTGAGGTTATTGTTGTAGATTTTATTGTGATGGGCATTTACGTTGGAACCATAAACGGTTAATTCTGGTAAGTTAAAAATCAATAAACCGCTGGTGTTTTCATAGGCCTCATTTCCATAAATTTCAACATTGGTACTGTTTTCACTTTCTATTCCAGCCACATTGTAAAAGGCTTTGTTGTTTCGAATAATTACATTTTTGGATTGTCCAACATATATACCAGCATCTGAAGAACCAATGGCTTCGCATTCTTCAATCAAAACATTGGAACTTAAAACAGGATATAGGGCATATGCTCCGTTTTGAACAGAAACTTCGCCTGTCCATGCAGAACGGATGCGACGCATGACCACAGAGTCGGAATCACTAATTTTTAGGTTGTCTCCAACAGCATCTTCAATGGCAAAGTCTTCCAAAACAATGTTTTGACTGTTTGTTATTTTTATCCCTTCTGCGCCAGACGATTGTCCTTTGAATGAAAGGACTGTTTTATCCATTCCTTGTCCTTTGACGGTCAAGTGACTTTTATTGTCTAAACTTAAGGATTGGGAGAATAAAAAATGTCCTGCGGGTAGTTCAATGACAGAACTGTCTTTGGCTAAAATAAATTGTTCAACCAATTCTGCTTCCAGATCGATATAATCTCGCGACGGGGAATAGGTTGGAAGGCTTTCTCTTTGCAAAAAATAAACTGCAACAACCAAAATAAATACAAATAGGAAAATGAGGCGTTTTTTCATTGTGTGTTGTTTTAATATATGCAAGATACATATTTTTCACAATGGGTTGAAGTTCATCAGTTTATTGTATTTAGTCAGCACTAAACCTAGTGGCTAAAAAGAAGGAGAGGCTTTATGCTCATGAATAAAAAATATAAACAAGCCGTTGGTTTAAGTGACTACTTTTTTTGCAAACTCTTTAGGGCTAATGCCATTAAACTTTTTAAAATTATTGAAAAAGGTAATGCGCGAGTTAAAACCACATTCTAAGGACAGGGACTCAATTGTTTTGTGTTCTAAGTAGCCTGCTTTGATGAATCGCATCGATTTTAAAACCTTAACAAGATTAATGTAGTCGGTACCTTGATATTTACAATGATAATTCAACAAATAACCTACATGAGATTTGGGCGTTGAAATTTGAGAAGCAATGAAACTAACACTGAAATCATGTTCTTTAATTAACTTATCGTTGCCTTGAAAAGAAATGATTTTGTATATCAAATCGGGAATGTTTTTTTGAATGATCTTTTGAATGTATTGATCTTTTCTTTTGACTTGCTTTATTGCGTTTAAGTTCCAAAAATCGATATTATTTTCTTGCTTGATGATATTTTGAATTAAACCCACTTTCCCATATAAAATGATGGGGTTTAAAAAGATGAAAACTAATAATAGCAACCAAAGAATTGATGTAATTATGTAGAAATCCATGAGCCATTGATCAGAATTTATTCCCGAAGAAAACTTCAGGATTAGGCTTGAAAAATAAATCGAGACAAATACACCATACAAGGTATATACCCACCAATTCAGGAATTTATCATTCAAAAGAAAATTATTGGTTTTGATCTTTATAAACTTGAGGGTAATGATAATATAATATAGCCCCAGAAGAAAACCAACAGACAAATTAATTATAAAGGGTGTTTTATAAAGAATCAAATTGGCTAATAATACAATTGAAGGAATAATGAAGTGATATAAATCGTGCTTAAAGTTAATCTTACCTAACAACAATGTTCGAATATACAAATACCAACAAGGAAGGAAAATGATGGATAAAATTGCAGGATAATTTTGTGAGATATTCACATCTCCCAAATTGGATGAGAAAACCAAAATGAATACTCGATGAAGAATTAATTGTATCAATAATAATAATAGATAAAAATTAATTTTAAGGTTGTTTCGTCCAGAAAACAACATGATGAAAATGAAGAGTGACCCAATAAGAATCGTCGAAATAAAAAGGCCATTTACATACATAATTCATAAATATAGTAAATAAAAAACTTGTGGTTAATGTCTGTTTCATTTTAGCACATTCTTTAAAACTTGAATTGAAGAAAAGTGATCCAAAAAAATCAACCATAGATACTGGTAAAACAACATTTAA
>JAURPF010000031.1 GCA_030835325.1 Flavobacteriaceae bacterium
AATTGAAAACACCTGCATATCCGCGCTCATTTGACTCATAATATCGCCCATCTTATGTGCAATTTCACCTGATACGCCGGTGTCAATTTCGTCAAACATAATAGTTGGCAATTGCTGGTATTTGGATAAAACCGATTTGATTGCCAACATAATTCGTGACAACTCCCCGCCAGACGCTGCTTTTTTAAGCGGTAAAAACTGACCTCCTTTATTGGCAGTGAATAAAAATTCTAACTGATCTTTTCCATTGTATAAATAGGAATCTGATAGATTTAACACCAATTTGAATCGTGCATTTGGCATTCCCAAATCTGTCAGAATTGTTTCTAATTGCTGTACTAAATCAGGGAGAACTTGTTGGCGTTCTTTGTGGAGTAGTTCCGCTTGTGTGTCGAGCTGTTTTACAACCGATTTTAGAGTGTGTTCAAGTGTGATAATCGCATCGTCTAAAGAAGCTAAATTGTCTAATTGGGAGGTTAAATCGGAATGGATCTCAATAAGTGCTTCGATCGTATTTACAGCATGCTTTGAAAACAAATTATGTACGGTTTGAAGTTTTGCATCAATTTCATTGAGGCGTGTTGGATTGACTTCTAGCTTGGATTGTTCGGATTCAATTTCATTAAACACATCGTCCAGTTCAATAACGATACTTTGGATACGTTCCGATAAAGGAGCATACACAGATGCTATTTCGGATAGTTTATGAAATATTTGTTTGAGAGTTCTGAGATTAGAGGCAACACCTAAATCTTCGGTGCTTATAATTTGAGTGGCCAGGGCGAGTTCTGTCTGAATAGACTCTACGTTATTCAGTGTATTGTATTCGTTTTCTAAAGCTTCTAAATCGATTGCTTTGAGGTTTGCCTCCGTTAATTCATTTAATAAAAAAGTCTGATAGTCTTGTTCTTTTTCAGATTGTATTTTGGATGTGATTAATTCCGTGTGTTGTTTTTGAGCTGATTTGTAAGATTTCAATAGCTCTTGGTAGGTCTGAACGTTTGTAGTGTTATTAGCCAAGGCATCAATGATTTGAAATTGAAAATCATCGTGGGTCAATTCTTGGGTTTGTTGTTGGGAATGGATATCAATCAATTGCCCTCCGAGTTCCGCCAAGGTTGTAAGGTTTACTGGGGTATCGTTTATGAATGCTCTTGACTTTCCCGAAGGTAATATTTCTCTTCTTAAAATAGTGAAGGGTTCAAAATCGAGATCATGCTCCTCAAAAAATGATTTGAGATTAAAATTTTCGATATTAAATGTTGCTTCAATACTACATTTTTTATTGGGGTCATTGATGTTTGATAAATCGGCACGCTTTCCAAGTACCAGTGCCAACCCCCCTAATAAAATAGATTTCCCTGCGCCCGTTTCCCCAGTAATACTGGTAAAACCAGAATCAAACTGAACCTGAAGGCTGTCAATTAGGGCGTAATTTTTAATGGATAAGTTTGAAAGCAAGAGTTCTATTTATTTTTAGGAACAAGATAAACTAATTTGAAAATAAATCGAAAAAATTAAAATTTTATATTCCGCCACTTCCTAGAATACATCGGAGCAACCCTATTGAGTGTCGAAACTAAATTGGTAATTTCCATAGGAGGTCCATCTATAAAAAGGTCCGTAATCTCATCTGCTTTAGCATCAAAAAAGACACGAACCAAAAAGGAGTTTGGTCGACTTTTGTGTAAACTCTCAAACTGCGTTAAAGCATTAGCAACGGCAATTTTACCTTCTTTTATATCCTTTGCCATAAGGTCCATTCCTTGAAGGTGGTAGGCAAACAATACGGAACGAAATTCTTTGAAAGTTGGCGACAATATATTGGTGATTAATACATTCCGAGTTTGATCGCTTCCTGAAGGGGGTGCCCATCCTTTGGAATTGGTTTGTTGAGAATAATTGACAATATCGCGTGCTTGTTTGTAATAAGCATCTCCTCCATTAAGCTCAAACGTATCGGCATCCATTCCAAGAATCATATAAACATGAAATGCAATGACAGATATTAAGTTTGACTCAAATTGATTGGCACTAAAATTTAAGTTTTGATATTCTAAATACTTAAAATTAAAATCTTTGTCGTTAAAGTTGTAAACCGTACTTGTATAAGATGAATTGTGAATCGGGCGTGCCGATTGAACTTGAATAGACGCTTGAAAGGTGTCGGTTTGGTAATCTTGAACGGTGATGATCATGCTGCATTGAATGCGTTCATGGGTTTTAAATGTTTTGGATGTCCAACGGGTGTTATTTACAAACTCATTGAGCTGTTTTTCGAGAGTTTTAAATACCTGAACATTCTCATTACCGGTTTGTTGTGCATTGACAACTACTGCGCAATTCAGCTCTTGCGAACTTCCGTATATTGAAGTGAAAATAGCGACTAAAAGACAAAATCTACGCATCGATTTGTTTTAAAAGTTCATTCATGATATCAATTGCCACATCGGCTTTAGATTTTAAAGGAAATTCGGTTTGGACCAATTGTTTATCAATGAGGGTAATTTTATTTGTAGTTCCTCCAAATCCAGCTCCTTGATCATTTAACGAATTTAATACAATTAAATCTAAATTTTTAGATTTTAACTTTTTTATCGCATTGTCAACTTCGTTATTGGTTTCTAATGCGAACCCAACAAGAAGTTGGTGGGATTTAATAGTTCCAAGAGATGCCAAAATATCTTTTGTTTTTTCTAATTCTAGAGATAACGTTTGGGAGTCCTTTTTTATTTTAGAGGTGGCTGTTTTTTTCGGTTTGTAATCTGCTACGGCAGCAGAGAGGATTGCGATGTCAGCAGATTTAAAATAGGCATGTACTTGTGAATACATTTCTTCGGCACTCACCACCGGAATGGTTTTGATACGGGAATGATCTGTTTTGTAGTGTGTGGGGCCTGTAATATACAGCACCTCTGCTCCCAGTTGTGCTGCATGGTTGGCAATTTCAAACCCCATAAGTCCACTCGAATGGTTCCCAATAAAACGAACGGGATCAATAGCTTCGTAGGTGGGACCAGCAGTGATTAAGACGGTTTTTCCGTACAAAGGCATTGACTGTAACATGTGAGCCTCTATATGATTTAAAATAGCTTCAGGTTCTGCCATTCTTCCTTCGCCTACCAATCCACTTGCCAGTTCACCAGATGTTGCTGGAATCATAGTATTTCCAAAGGATTGAAGGGTTTCTAAGGAGGCTTTTGTGGATGGATGTTTGAACATATCCAAATCCATAGCAGGTGCAAAATAGACGGGACATTTGGCAGAAAGATAGGTTGCTACCAGGAAGTTGTCACTGCTTCCAGCTGCCATTTTAGATAGTGTGTTTGCCGTAGCTGGGGCGATCACAAATAAATCGGCCCAGAGGCCTAAATCAACATGATTATTCCAAACAGCATTGTCATCGGTTTCTTCAGTAAAGGACGAGATGACGGGATTTTTAGAAAGGGTTGAAAGTGTAAGCGGGGTAATAAAATCTTTCGCAGCTGGGGTCATTATAACTTTGACCTCGGCACCAGCTTTGATAAACAACCTTACAAGGGATGCTGTTTTGTACGCAGCAATACCGGCAGTAATTCCTAGAAGAATATGTTTACTGCGTAAAATTGACATCTTTTAATTGTCTTCAGAATCCTCTTCTACACTACGGTAGTAGATTTTTTCATTTAACCATTCTTGAACGGCTAAAGCATGTGGTTTTGGAAGACGCTCATAAAACTTAGAGACTTCTATTTGCTCTTTGTTTTCAAAAACTTCTTCTAAGCTATCGTTAAAAGTTGCAAATTCTTCAAGTTTGTCAATCAATTCTCTTCTGATATCAGTGTTGATTTGCTCAGCTCTTCGGGAAATTACAGAAATTGCTTCGTAGATATTTTCTGTTTGTGCATCGACTTTGTTACGATCGTACGTTTCTGTATTGACGGGTGCATTTACTTTTTTTAAGTCCATAATGAATATTAACTTTTAGTCGTTGTTGAATTTGTTTGAATTGATTTTAAGTCTTCGTACATGGCTTGAATATCTTCGTTGTTTTGAGTTTCAGGAAACACATATAAGAGTGAATTGTAAAAGGTTAATGCTTTTTCGACACGCTCTGATTGTTTCCATTTCACGCTATTCATAGCCAGTTTGTAAGCGGAATCAAATTTATAATACATGGCTTGTTCTTTGAAAGATGAGCCAGGGAATTCAATTAAAAAATTATCTAAGGCAGTTATTGCAGAATTATAATCTCGGTGAAAAGGCCCTGTTTGGTTGTATTGCAAAGCGATGTTAAACGCTTTTTTTTCAAGTTTATAATCTAGTTCTCTTACCAATGCACTTGCTTCATTCAAATATTCTGACAAGGGGTAGGTGTTGATAAAGGTTTGAAGTTTATCGATTGCATCTACTGTTTCCGTTTGGTCTTTAGAAAATAATGGAGATATGTTGTAATAACTTTTAGCGGCTAAAAAGGCCATTTCTTGTATTTTTTCACTTTTGGGATATGCGCTCACAAAACGCTCCATTTGGTAGTTGGCTGTATAATAGTCTTTGGTTTCGTAAAATGTTTTACAGTACATATACATCAATTTCTGTGCTTGTGGTTTCCCTCTATACTTGGGAACAATTTGGGTAAATATGCGGTTTGCTTTAGCAAACTTACCTTCTTCAAAAAGTTCTGTTCCTAATTTAAACTTCGCAGCCATATCTTCATTTTTTAAAACTCTCTGATATTCACTACAGGAGTTCAGTGAAAATATTATAATTAAGATGTAAATAAAATTCTTCATAAATATATTGAGAATGAGGGCAAAATTACGGATTTATAACGGATTTAAAAAACTATTATTTTAGCTAAGTTAATAGGTTTGTATTTCCACACTTAAGGTTTAGGTGATCTTTAACTAAAACGCTGCAATAAAAGCTGATATTTTAGCCTGTAATGCTTCTGTTGCAGGAACAAGTGGCAAACGCACCGTATCTTTACAATAGCCTTTGGTTTTCAAAACTGCTTTAATTCCAGCAGGATTATTTTCTTCAAAAATTAAATTAATTATAGGCATCAAACGCGCTTCTAACTTACGAGAATCTTCTGCATTCCCTTGCAGTCCTAATTGAATCATTTTTGAGAATTCTTTTGGAAAGGCTTGGCCAATGACTGAAATGACTCCAGAGCCACCCGCTAAGGTGACGCCTAATACTAAGTCATCATCTCCAGAAATTACTAAGAAGTCAGTTGGTTTCTGTTTTATTAGTTCTAAATATTGATCCATGTTATTTCCAGCTTCTTTTACAGCTACGATGGATTCAAAGTCATTAGCGAGTCGCAAAACTGTAGAAGGTTCAACATTTTTTGCCGTTCGACCTGGTACATTGTATAAAATTACAGGAATCGTAGAAGCTTCTGCGATGGCTTTAAAATGCTGATAAAACCCCTCTTGAGTTGGCTTGCTATAGTATGGCGCTACAGACAAAATAGCTGTAAACGGCGACAGGTCTGTGGATTTTAACTCCTCAACTACTGCTGCAGTATTGTTTCCACCAATTCCAATTACTAAAGGCACACGACCTTTATTCGCTTCGATAATTGTGGCTGCGATTTCTGTTTTCTCTTTGGCAGTGATGGTTGCACTTTCTCCTGTGGTTCCACTGATGACTAAATAATCAGCACCATTAGTGATATTAAACTCTACTATCGCTGCTAATGCTTGATGATCGATACTTAAATCTGGTTTAAATGGTGTGATAAGGGCAACTCCTGTCCCGATTAATACTTTCATTTTATAATCTATTAAGTTGAGTTAAGTATTTAATTAATTCTATTTTAAAAACCTCTGTGTTTTCCGGTTCAATATCGATTGTTAAATCGTGTAATCGCGTATCTTCATTTGTAATCCCAATTTTAAAATTTGCTTTGGAGCTTGATGTAACTAAATTTAATTCTAATTGATTGGGTTTATAATAACTAATTAACAGGTCAAATGGCTGTTGTATAAATTCTTCAATTTCATAACTCTTTGGACGTCCTAACCAATCAAAATTGTCTAAACTAAAAAAGGAGTCCCAACTGTTTGGTTTATTTTTTTCTAGATTAACCATTGCAATAAAGCGAATTTTGTTTTCATTAATTCCGATGTCTTTCACGAAATTTCGAAAAAAATCATAATTGTGATACGAATCGTAGTCAAAAATAACGCCAACAGAACTTACTTTATCACTTTTAAAATTCTTAATTCTAGACTTAAGATTTAAAGCAATATTTTTTTGAAGCGATAGGGTACGAAATTGTTTAAAAAACATTTACTTTTATTGTCAAGTACAAATGTAATATAAATGATGTATAAATACATTCAAATTATTGGGTTTATTTCTTTGTTTTTATCATGTAATCATTCAAAAAAAATAACAAAGTCTGAAGGGGAAAACATTTCTATATCCGAAGATCTAAAATCAAACCAAGCTATTGAGGCTGTCATTGCTCCTTATAAAGAAAATTTAGACAAATCCATGATTGAGGTATTGAGTTATGCTGTTGACACCTACTCAAAAAGTGATGGTGACTATAATACCGCTATAGGGAATCTAATGGCAGATGCCGTTTTTGAACTATCGAACCCTATATTTAAGAGCCGCACAGGAAATGAAATAGATATCGTTCTATTGAATCATGGTGGAATCCGATCTATTTTACCAAAAGGAAATGTTACTACAAAATCTGCTTACAGCCTGATGCCGTTTGAAAATAGTGTGGTTGTGGTAGCACTCAAAGGATCTGTTCTCATGGAAATGACCACTTATTTAAAGGCGTTTAAAAAAGCGCATCCCATCTCTGGGCTTGAGTTGGTTTTAAATGCAAATAATAGCTATCAAAAAATTAGAGTTAACGGCAAACCTATTGATTTAGCAAAAACGTACTATGTAGCAACCAATGATTATCTATATAATGGAGGCGATCGCATGTATTTTTTAAAGAAAAGCGACACTCTTTACGATCTAAATTATAAAATTAGAAACGTGCTAATCGATTATTTTACAAAATACGACACCCTTAATCCTGAGAAAGACTTACGATTTATAAAGCTTAATAATTAGTAATACAGCCACATGAAACGTAGAAATTTTATACATAAAACAGCTGCTTCTTCAGTATTTATCTCTTTAAATGGTTTGGGATTAGCATCTTGTAGGCAATCAACAGCAACCAAAATTACAATTCTTCATACGAATGATGTGCACAGTCATATTGAGGCCTTTGGCCCAAATGAAGGACGGAACGCAAACAAAGGAGGAGTTGCAAGACGTGCATCGCTTGTAGAAGCATTAAGAAACGAAAATCCCAATACCTTACTTTTGGATGCTGGAGACATCTTTCAAGGAACTCCTTATTTTAACTTTTATGGGGGCGAACTCGAATTTAAACTCATGAGCATGTTGAAATATGATGCTGCAACCATCGGAAACCATGATTTTGACAATGGGATTAATGGGTTAT